>NZ_JBHUWW010000016.1:0-93601 GCF_042669755.1 Kitasatospora sp. NPDC057223
GCGAGCCGGTCCTCGGAGGCCTGCGCGTACGCGGCCGCCGTGACGTTGGCCGCAGCCGCGAGCTCCGCGGGCGGAGCGAAACGCCGCTCCTCCTTGAGCAGGTTGGCCAGGCTCTCGTTGCTCAACGCGCACTCCTCATCGAGTTTCTTCATGGGGCACTCCCGTGCGTAGGGATTGTCCCGTGTGTCCCAGCACACAGCTCACCAGGCGAACAGGGCTGTTGACAAGAGGCTCCGGGAAATTGGTGTAGACCTTTGACCAAAATCGGGCCTCGGAGGAGGAGTGGCCGGCGTCGATGCGCGGTGGCTGTGCCGGGCCCCGGCCGGTGCGGCAGGGGCCCGACGTGGGCCTCAGGCGATCGCCTCCACCGGAGCGGTCAGCTCCGTGACCGGTGCGAACAGGCCGCTCTCCCGGTCGAGCACGTAGGTCTGGGCGGTGGCGAAGTCGAAGTACATGCCGACCAGTCGCAGGGTGCCCTCGTTGACCCGGCGCTCCACGGCTGGGTTCGCCAGGAGCTGGTCGAGCTGCTGGACGACGTTGGTGAGGCAGAGCTGCTCGGCCAGATCGACCACCGGCCGGCCCGAGAACCCGGCCGGGGCCCGGCGCAGCCGGTCGAGTGATCCGCGCCCGTTGCGCAGCCAGCGGGTCAGGGCGGTCGGCGGGCCGGGGCGCTCGTGCACGCCGTCCAGCAGGGCCTTCATCGCGCCGCAGCCGGAGTGGCCGCAGATCGTGATGGACCGCACCTCCAGCGCCTCGACGGCGTACTGCACGGCGGCCGCCACCGAGTCGTCGGCCGCGCCCGGCTCGAACGGCGCGGGGACGAGGTTGCCGACGTTGCGCACCGTGAAGAGGTCGCCCGGCCCACTGTTGGTGATCATGCTGGTGACCAGGCGGGAATCCGCGCAGGTCAGGAAGAGCTGGGAGGGCGTCTGGCCCTCCCTGGCGAGCCGGGCCAGCTCGGGGCGGATCAGCGGGGCGGTGTGCTGCTGGAACACCCGCACGCCGTCGAGCAGCCGCCCGTGCGGGTCCTCCTGCTGTTCGATGCAGTGGTGGCCGACCCACGGCGTCCAGGCCCGGCAGCGGTGCGGGCCGGCCGAGCTGCCCGAGCGCACGGCGCCGTCCGGATCCAGCACTTCGTCCGCCTGGCGTTCGGTCACCAGCACGACCTGGCCGCCGCCCGCGTGGTGGCCGGTGCGCCAGGAGTGCAGGGACTCGTACGCCGCGTGGTCCAGGAACGAGCCGTCGTGGCAGACGGTCACCCGGGCTCCGGCGGGGATGCCGGCCAGTGCCCGGCTCAGACGGGGCACGGCCGCGAAGGTCAGCGGACCGTGCGTCTGCACGGCGAACGACCCGTCGGGCTCGGCCGTGACGTCCACATGGGCCCGGGTCAGCCGGTGCAGTGCCAGCAGCGCGGCGACCGCCGCGCCGAGCGCGACGCCCGGGAGCACGCCGAGGGCGACGACGCCGAGGACCGTGGCCAGGTACACCGGGAACTCGCGGTGCTCGTGCACCCGGCGGATGTGGGCGAAGCTCACCATCTGCAGGCCGACCACCAGGACCAGTGCGGCCAGTGCGGACAGCGGGATCCGGCGCAGCCCGCCGGTCAGGGCGACGGCGGCGAGCAGGACCCAGACACCGTGCAGGACGGACGCCCACCGCGTCCGTGCCCCGGCCCGGACGTTGGCCGTGCTGCGGACGGCGCCACCGGCCACCGGAAGGCCGCCGAACAGGCCGCTGGCGACGTTCGCCAGGCCCTGGCCGCGCAGTTCGCGGTCGAGGTCGCCCGCCCGCCCGGACATCCGGTCCACCGCGACGGCGGAGAGCAGCGACTCGATGCTCGCCACCGCCGTCACGGTCAGCACCGCAGTCAGGACCCCGAAGAGGGAGCCGTGCGGCAGCATGGGGAGGCCCTGCGGCTGCCACGCGGGCAGCTCGACCCGGGCGAGCCGCAGGCTCAGTGCCATGGACAGGGCGGTGGCGGCCGCGATGGCCACCAGCGGGCCGGGGATCCGCGTCAGCCGGGTGCCCAACTCCCCGGCCCGGCCCGGGAGCCTGCCCAGCCTGGGCCAGCCGCAGAGGATGACGACGGCGAGGGCGCCGACGATCAGCGCCGGCGGATGCGGTTCGGACAGCTGCTTGGGCAGCGCCAGCAGGTTGGCGAGCGCCGAACTCTGCGGCGAACCGCCGAGCACGACGTGGAACTGGGCGATGGCGATCGCGAAGCCGACCCCGGCCAGCATGCCGTGCACCACGGCGGGCGAGACGGCGAGCGCGGTGCGGGCCAGGCCGCGTGCGCCGAGGAGGAGTTGGAGCAGTCCGGCGGCGAGGGTGATGGCGCAGGTGGCCTGCCAGCCGTACTGGGAGATCAGCCCCGCGGTGATCACGGTGAGAGCCGCGGAGGGGCCGCTGACCTGGAGGGACGTGCCGCCGAACAGGCCGACCACGACGCCGCCGACAGCGGCTCCGACCAGGCCGGCGATGAGTGGCGCGCCGGTGGCGAGGGCGATGCCGAGGGAGAACGGGACGGCGATCAGGAAGACCACCAGGGAGGCCGACAGATCCCGGGAGGCCAGGGCCCGGCGGCCGGCGGCCGGCGGGGCGTGGTCGGTGGTGTCGGAGGCGATGGGGGCGCTGGAGATGTCGAGGGTCATGTCTTCCCGTCTTTCCGGGGGAACGAACGCAGTCAGGTCCGGGGTGGTGCTCGGGGATCGGATCGGCTGTCGTGGGTCGCGACGGTGTGGCGGGATGGCGTGGGCGCGGCGGACTGTGCGGGGAGTGGCACAGGCGGGCCCATGGACCATCAGGGACTGTCGAAGGTCACCGAGCGTTGGTCGGAAATCGGCGGACCATCAAGAGTGGGTAAACCGAGAGTAATGAAAGCTTTGCACAGCGTAGAACACGACGACAGGGCCGGGGCTCCGATTCACCCCTATGGGTGGTAGTCGAACCAAGGGGGAACATGGCAGGTGGGGTGGCTGATGCGGTACGCCGCAGCGGGCCGCTCCCTCGGGGAACGGCCCGCTGCGCTGTGTCTCCTGCGGTGCTGTGTCTCGTACCGGTACGGCTCTGCCCGGGAGCCGGCCGGGTCAGGCGTGCGCGCCCGCGGTGGCCGCACGGTCGCTGCCGAGGACGAACTCCTCGTCGACCTGGGTCGCGAGGTCGATTCCGGCCTTGGCGTTGCCCCAGCTCTCGGCATTGCGCAGATGGAACTGGACGGCCTGGCGGGTGTAGCGCTGCGGGTCGCGCCGGTCGTGGGCCGCATCGGCCTCGTGCCGGAGCAGCTCCAGTACGGCGCGGTTGGCGGGTTCCAGCGTCCGCAGCGGCGGCTCCGCACCCTGTTCCAGGCGACGCACCCACTCGGAGTGCCCGAAGGCGGCCAGGAGGTCGTCGCCGGCCTCGCGCCGGAGGAAGGCGAGGTCGTCGGGCCCCTGCACCTTGTTGCCGATCACCCGAAGCGCGACGCCGAAGTCGCGGGCGTACTCCTTGTACTGGCGGTAGACCGAGATGCCCTTACGGGTCGGCTCGGCGACCAGGAAGGTCAGGTCGAAGCGGGTGAACAGCCCTGAGGCGAAGGAGTCGGAGCCCGCCGTCATGTCGGTGACCACGTACTCGTCACGGCCGTCGACCAGGTGGTTGAGCAGCAACTCCACCGCGCCGACCTTGGAGTGGTAGCAGGCGACGCCGAGATCCGCCTCGGTGAAGGCGCCGGTGACGAGCAGGCGGACCGATCCCTCGTCGAGGGCGACCGGCCGGGCGCAGGCCGCGTACACCGGGTTCTCCTCGACGATCCGCAGCAGGCGGGAACCGCGGCCGGGCGGCGTGGTTTTGATCATCTGATCGGCCGAGCCGATCAGCGGGTTCTCGCCGCGCAGGTAGTCCTTGATCTGCGGCAGGTGAGCGCCCAGGGAAGGCAGGGAAGCGGCTTGATCGTCGGTCAGGCCGAGTGCTGGGCCCAGGTGTTGGTTGATGTCGGCGTCGACGGCGATGACCGGGCGCCCGGCGGCGGCCAGGTGGCGGATGAACAGGGAGGACAGCGTGGTCTTGCCGCTGCCGCCCTTGCCGACGAAGGCGATCTTCATCTGGGACTCCGGCTCTCGCTCGTGCTCTTCCCGATTCCCATTGTTGGAAATCGTTATCGTCACCGATAGTGGCCATGCTAGCGGCGGTCCGGGGTGCTCGGCCCCGGGGAGCGGAGGATTGCCTCTAACGGGTGATGGCGGGGTTGCTGTGTCGGGCCCGGCGGCCGTGACCTTACTCTCGGGTAGTGAGCACTGGAACAGATCCCCTCGCCCCGCTGGCCGAGCTGCCCGGGGTGCCCGAGGCCGTCGCCGAGGTCCGTAAGTCCGTCGACCGCCTCTACGGCCACCGCGTCATGCGCCGCAGGGCCGCCGAGGTGACGTCCGAAGCCGCGCTGCGCGGTGCGCGCGCCTCGGCCGCGCTGGACGGCGCGGACTGGCCGCTGGAGGAGGTGCGGCGGCGCAGCGACTTCGGGGCCGATGCCGAGTCCCGTACGGTCGGCGCCGCGCTGCGCGTCAGCGCCGAGGCCGGGCAGCTGCTGAGCGTGTGGCGGCACTCGCCGCTGCAGGTGCTGGCCAGGCTGCACCTGCTGGCGGCCGGGGACGCCGACGGGTCGGCCGGCCGGCCCAGGCGGGCAGGAGAGGGTGCCGAGCCGCTGTTCCCGCTGGATCTGGAGGCCGCCGAGGGGTTGGACGGCGGAGGGCACCAGGAGGCGGCGGCGCCCGCCGCCCCGGGCCGGGCCCGCGTCGAGCTCCCCGCCGCGCCCGGTGCGGAGGAGGTGGCCGCCCGGCTCGACCAGCTGTCCCGGCTGATCGTCGCGCGCGCCGAGGGCCCAGGCGGCGGGGCTCCCGCCCTGGTCGTCGCCGCCGTGGTGCACGGTGAGCTGCTGGCCCTGCGGCCGTTCGGCTCGCACAACGGCGTCATCGCCCGGGCCGCCCAGCGGATCGTCCTGATCGCGGAGGGGCTGGACCCGAAGGCGATCTGCCCGGCCGAGGTCGGGCTGGCCGAACTCGGCACCGGGGCGTACCGGCTGGCGCTGAGCGGCTACCTGGCCGGCACCCCGGACGGGCTGGCCAGGTGGATCGGCCACTGCGGGCAAGCGCTGCGGCTCGGCGTGCGGGAGAGTACGGCCGTCTGCGAGGCGATGCAGCGCGGCATGGTCTGAGTGCGTGCGGCAGGCGGGCGGGTGACCGGCTGGGGCGGATCGGCTGCGGTTCGCCCCGGCCCGCTCTCCGGCGACCGCTGATCGGGCCCGGGGAATTCAGAGTGCGATCAGGAGAATTGACGGCACAAAGATGCGGCGGCACCGGATTCCACCGGGTGCCGCCGCTGGTACAGGTGCCGGGTTACCAAGCATGCACCGGAAGTGCCCATCAGACGGGGATCCTGCCCGTTCGTCTGGTGCGGCGGCCCGACAGCGGGTCGGCTGCATGTGGGTGCTCAGCTATCTGTACGCGGTCCGTGGGGCCTGAACTGCGTTGTCGGTTTGACCTCTTCGGGTCCTGACCGGGTCTCGCGGGCCGTGCTTCATTTGTATCGCGTTTCGGACGAAAGGGGAACCCGAAACGTGCAAGTCTTTGGCTTTTGCCCGTTTTGCGGAGAGCGTTTCGCCGACCGGCCCGGCGGGGTGATCAGGTGCCCGCCGGGCCGTGCTCGGATCGCCCGGGCCGGGGCGCCGAGGCCAGGCCGCCTCGGTCGTCCCACGGTGGCCGGGCCACGTCGGTCGGCCCGCTGCGGTCAGGCCACCGGCCGCCGCCGCTTGGCCGCGTACCAGATCACGGCGGCGGTCAGCACCGCCGTGCCGACGGCCACCGCGGTCAGTACGGAGCCGCTCGGGGCGGAGAACTCCGGCAGCCGGCGCCGCAGTTCCACCGGCCGGTCGAAGACCAGTACCGGCCATTCGCGGGCGACGGCCTCCTTGCGCAGCGCGCGGTCCGGATTGACCGCCGAGGGATGGCCGACGGCTTCGAGCAGCGGGAGGTCGGTCGAGGAGTCGCTGTAGGCGTAGCAGTCGGCGAGGTCGTAGCCCTCGGCCTCGGCCAACTCCCTGATGGCGGCGGCCTTGTTCTCGGCGTAGGCGTAGTACTCGATCTCGCCGGTGTAGCGGCCGTCCTCGATCTTCAGGCGGGTCGCGATGACGTGATCCGCGCCGAGCAGGGCACCGATCGGCTCGACCACCTCGGAGCCTGAACTGCTGACGATCACGACGTCGCGACCGGCAGCGTGGTGCTGCTCGATCAGGGACGCGGCCTCGTCGTAGATGATCGGATCGATCAGGTTGTGCAGCGTCTCGGCGACGATCTCGCGGACCTGTTGGACGTTCCAGCCCCGGGTGAGTGCGGAGAGGTACTCGCGCATCTTCTCCATCTGGTCGTGGTCCGCGCCCCCGGCCAGGAAGACGAACTGCGCGTACGCGCTCTTGAGTACGGCCCGACGGTTGATCAGACCGCCCTGGTAGAACGGCCTGCTGAAGGCCAGCGCACTCGACTTGGCGATGATCGTCTTGTCGAGGTCGAAGAACGCGGCCGTCCGCGGCCCCGCCGTGACCGGCCGCGGGGTGGCGGGGCGCAGTGCGCCGGGGTCCCGGTCATCGAGGTCAACGTCACCGCCCTCGCCCTCGCCCTCGCCGTCGACCGCGTTCCCGATGGTTCCGCCCGCCCTGCCGGCCCCGCCGTCCTCCTGACCGGCGAGGCCGTCGGCCGGCTGGGCCCCGTCGCCGCGCCGGGCGGCGACGGCTCCGGCGGGGCTTTCGGAAAGGGGCTCGCGGGCTGCGGCGGAGTCTGGCCCGGAGTCCGGTTCGGGGGCGGCCTGCGGGCCGGTCCTGGGGCCGCTCTCGGAGTTCCCGCCGGTGTCGGCGGTGTCGTCCGCGTACTCGTCGGCGTTCTCGGTGGTGTCCACGGGAACCGAGGATAGAGGGCGGTGCAAAACGCCCCGCCATTCGGTGTACTCCGGCGTGTGCGGGTTTGTGTTTCTGGCCGCTCGGGTACACCATGGAAGTCACGGATCGTTCGCGACCGTGCTAACCCGGTCCGGCTCCTCCCCCCCGAGTCGGACCGTGGATAGACGACCCCCGCTCTCCCCCCCGGCGGGGGTCGTCGCATGTCCGGGCCCGTTTTTGAGCCGTCGAGGCTCACTCGGGAAGGCCGGCGCAGGGGGTGTCGTCCCGGCCGGGCGGGGTAATCCGGCAAGCTCCTGAGCCATTGAATCGTCACGCTGCGTGTTCGATTACTCCGGGTGGCCAAGGCGCGGACAATACGTCATCCCGCCGATGCCGACCGTGCGCGTTCTTCGCATCGCGGTCTTCCCGTAGGTGCTCTTTCGTCAATTCTTTACCCATTAGCCCCCCGGGGGAGTGAACCCGGTTATCCACAGCCCCGAGTTGTCCACAGGGAATCGGAACGGGGATGACGGATTCCGCATGGCCCCCCACCGTGGTGATCGGCAACAGCGCACAGGCCTCCCCGCCGGAGGACACGGGCTGCTGCCGTACGGCAGGACTTGGACCGCGTGCCCGTACCGCCCCGTGCGGTGCGCACGCCCCACCGGGGGAGACCGCCATGTCGACACCGATCACCGACCACGACCCGGCAGCCGGGCCCACACCCGACCGCCCGCTGATCATCACCCAGGACGAGGCGCTCGCCGAACAGCTGCTGCGCCTCTGTGCGGCCGCCGGAGCCGAACCGCTGCTGCTCTGCTCGGCGCCCCCACCTCGCCAACTGTGGGACGACGCACCGCTCGTACTCGTCGGGGACGACCTCGCGGAGTACTGCACCGGCCTGCCCCGCCGCCCCGGCGTGCTCCTGCTCGGGCTCGACCTCGACGACTCGGAGATCTGGGTCCGGGCCGTCCAACTCGGCGCCGAACACGTGTTGTTCCTCCCCGACGCCGAGAGCTGGCTGCTGGACCGGATCGCCGACACCGTCGAGGGGGTCGGCCCGCCGGCCCTCACCGTCGCCGTGCTCGGCGGCCGGGGCGGGGCGGGGGCCTCGACGCTGGCCTGCGCCCTGGCCGTCACCGCCGCCCGGGCGGGCCACCGTACGACACTCGTCGACGCCGATCCGCTGGGCGGCGGGCTCGACATCCTGCTCGGCGGCGAAGCCGCGTCGGGGCTGCGCTGGCCCGATCTGGCCGGCTCGCGCGGCCGGGTGAGCGGCGCCGAGCTGGTGAAGGCGCTCCCCGTGCTCCACCGGCTCGTCACGCTCTCCTGGGATCGCGGTGAGGCACCGGCCGTACCGCCCGAGGCCATGCGAAGTGTGCTCGCCGCAGCCCGGCGCCAGGGCGGGCTGGTGGTGATCGACCTTCCGCGCCATCTGGATCCGGCGGCGGGCCAGGCCCTGGAGCAGTCCGACCTGGCCCTGCTGGTGGTGCCCGCCGAGCTCCGGGCGACGGCCGCCGCGGGGCGGGTGGCCGCCGCCGTCCGGATGCGGCTGACCGACGTCCGGGCCGTGGTCCGGGCCCCTGGGCCCGCCGGCCTGGCCGGCGCCGAGATCGCCCGGGGGCTGCGGATGCGGCTCGCCGGCGAGCTGCCCCAGGAGCCCGGCCTCCTGGTCGACGCCGAACGGGGGACCCCGCCGGGCAGCCGGGAGCGGGGCCCGCTGGCCCGCTTCTGCGGGACGTTCCTGGACGAGGTGATGCCGCCGGTTCCGGCGGTCGGCGGGGGCGTGCTCTGATGAACCGCCTACGCAGAAGCCGGGGCCCCGGCGCGGCCGGCTCCACCGACTCGGGCAGCGCGGTGACGCGGCGCCCGCTGGGCCCGGGGCCGGTACCGGCCGCACGGGCGGCGCCGGCCGCGACCCACCCCCCGGACACCGGTGACGACCCCGGCCGGGAGCGTGCCGCAGCCCTGGTCGACGCCGTGCGGCTGCGCCTCGCCGAGGCGGGCGCGGCGCCCACGGCCGGCTCGGTGGCGGCCGCGCTGCGTGCCTCCCGGCCGCCACTGGGCGGCGACGACGTGCTCGACGCCGTCCGGACCTTGCGCGCCGAGCTGGTCGGGGCCGGGCCACTCGACCAGTTGCTCGCCGCACCGGACGTCACCGATGTACTCGTCAACGGGCCCGACGAGGTCTGGGTCGACCGTGGCGGCGGCCTGCAACGAGCAGTCGGCATCCGGTTCCCCGACGCCGAGGCGGTGCGCCACCTCGCGCACCGCCTGGCCACCGCGGCCGGCCGCAGACTCGATGACGCCAGGCCGTGGGTCGACGCCCGGCTCCCCGACGGCACCCGGCTGCACGCGGTGCTGCCGCCGATCGCGGCCGGCTGCACCCACATCTCGCTGCGGGCCTCCCGGCCCCGGCCGTTCACCCTCACCGAACTGGTCCGAGCCGGTTCGCTCCCGCCCGCCGGAGCCGAACTCCTCGCCGCGATCCTCCAGGCCCGGCTGTCGCTGTTGATCAGCGGCGGCACCGGCACCGGCAAGACCACGCTGTTGGCCGCCCTCCTCGGCCTGGTCGGCCCCGGCGAGCGGATCGTCATCGC
The DNA here is from genome assembly GCF_042669755.1 of Kitasatospora sp. NPDC057223. Lineage (NCBI taxonomy): Bacteria > Bacillati > Actinomycetota > Actinomycetes > Kitasatosporales > Streptomycetaceae > Kitasatospora > Kitasatospora sp. NPDC057223. The sequence continues at coordinate 9,496 of NZ_JBHUWW010000016.1, forward strand.
CGAGGACTCCGCCGAACTCCGGCCCGCGCACCCGCACGTGGTCCGGCTGCAGAGCCGCCCGCCCAACCAGGAGGGCCTCGGTGAACTGACCCTGCGGGACTTGGTCCGCCAGGCGCTGCGGATGCGCCCGGACCGGCTGGTGATCGGCGAGGTGCGCGGTGCCGAGGCCGCCGATCTCCTGGCCGCGCTCAACACCGGCCACGAGGGCGGCTGCGGAACGGTGCACGCCAACACCGCAGGAGACGTCCCGGTACGACTGGAGGCACTCGGCTCGCTGGCCGGCCTGGACCGCCTCTCCCTGCACAGTCAACTGCGGGCGGCGCTGGACATCGTGGTGCACCTCGTCAGGGACCAGGCCACGGGGCTGCGCCGGATCGCCGAGATCCACACCCTGGCCTGTGACCGCGACGGCCTCGCGGTCACCACCCCCGCCGTGATCTTCACGGCGACCGGCACCCTGGCGCCCGGCGCCGGCTGGGAGCGGCTCGCGCAGCTGTGCGCGGTGCGCGGAGTGCCGCTGCCCGGCAGGCCGGGATGACGGCGGGCGGCGCCGAGGCGCTGTTCGTCCTCGGGCTCTGCGGCCTGGCGTTGGCCGCGGGCGTGCTGCTCGGCCCGGACGGGTCTACGGAGCGCCGGTGGCGACGTCGGGCAAACCCCTCACGAGGAAGCAAATGTGATGGCACATCAGATTGGTCTGTACTGGACCGCTGCGCTCTGCGGGTTGGTGGCAGCGGCACGGCATGCGCTTCGGCGCCGGGCCGTCGGAAGTCGGCACACGCGGCTGTTGCCGGAGGGCAGTTGGGGCGACTGGGGCGACTGGGAGGACGGGAGCATCGGGGGCGGCCGACGGAGGCCGGGGGACGGGGGTGGGGTGAATGCACGACTGCGGCGAGGCCGCGCGGTTCTGGGGGCCGCCCGACCGCCCTGGCTGGTGCCGGAACTTGTCCTTCTACCGGTCGGTCTGGGGGCCTGCCAGGTACTCCGCTCACCCCTGCCGCTGCTCGCCGGTGCGGCGGCCGTGGTGCCGCTTCACCGATGGCGGGCGCGCCGGCTGCAGGACGGGCAGGCGCGGCACCGGGCCACGGCCGTCATCGAGCTCTGCGCGGCGCTGGCCGCCGAGCTGCGCAGCGGGGCTACGCCTGAGCAGGCGCTGGACACGGTCACGGCACGTCTGGGCGCCGACCGGCCGGCCCTCGGCAGGCTCGGCCCGGAGCCGGTCGCGAGGTTGGCGGCCGGCCGGTACGGAGGCGATGTGCCCGCTGCCTTCGGGATGCTCGCCGAGTTGCCCGGTGGCCGTGGTGCCGCCGCGATCGCGGCGTGCTGGCAGGTCTCCTCGCACGGCGGGGCCGGGCTGGCCGGTGGGCTCGACCAGGTGGCCGAGGCCCTGCGGGCCGAGCGCGCGATGGCGGAGGAGATCGAGGGCGAGCTGGCGGCCCCACGCACCACGATCGCGGTGCTCGCCGTACTGCCCCTGCTCGGGTTGCTGCTCGGCGTCACCCTGGGAGCGCACCCGTTGGACATCCTGTTGCACACCCCGGCAGGGCTGGCCTGTCTGGTGGGCGGTACGGCCCTGGAGGCCGCCGGTCTGGCCTGGACGGCGCGCATCGTTCGCGCCGCCCGGGGAGCACCCGTAGAGCCCGGCCGGCGACCGGGCGAGGCCGGCCCGGGTCGGTCCGGTGCGGGTCGGTCCGGTGCGGGCGGGAGCGCGTGTGGGATCACCCGGCGCCGAGCCGCGCCCACTCCCGCCCACGCCCCCGCCCCTGCCTTTGCCGGGCACGAGCAGGCGGTGCTTCGGTGACCGGGGCGGTGGTGCCGGGCTGGCTGCTGCTCTCGGCCTGGGGCGTGGCGTGTGGTGTGGGGTTGCCGGCCCTCGTGCGGCGCCGCCGGTTGCGGCGCCGGGTACGGTCCTGCCGGGACGGGCGAGGGCGGCCTTCTCCCCGGTGGACGGCTCTCCGGTGGGCGCGGCGGGCCCTTGTGCGGCCCGTCGGTCGCGGGTCGGCCGGGGAGTACCGGGCGCTGTCCCCGGCAGTCGGCAGGGCCGCCGTGGTGTTGGTGGCCGGGATCGCCGTGACCGCAGCACTCGGCGGGGTGGGCGGCCTGGTGGCAGGGTTGTTGCTGACTGCGGGCCTCCACCGCTGGCTGCCGAGGGCTCGTTCGCCCACTGAGCGCCACGCGGCCTGGGAGCAGCAGGTCATCGCCGGACAACTGCCTTTGACCGCAGATCTGTTGGCGGCGTGCCTTGCTTCCTCCGGAGCACCGTCGGCGGCTGTCGCCGCAGTCGGACGGAGTGTCGGAGGGCCCATGGGCCGGCGGCTGGGGGCCATCTCGGCCGAACTGGCCCTCGGCGCACCGCCGGAGCTCAGCTGGAACCGGCTCGGCGAGGAGTGGCCCGTGCTGGCCCCGCTGGGGCGGTGCCTGGTCCGGACGAGCATCAGCGGGGCCCCGCCCACCGGCCCGCTGCTGGGGCTCGCGCAGGCCCAACGTGCCTCGACGGCGAGGGCGGCCCACATTCGGGTGCGGCGGGCCGGCGTCCTGGCCACGGCGCCGCTGGGGGTCTGCTTCCTCCCGGCTTTCATCCTGATCAGCGTCGTGCCCGTGGTGCTGGGGCTGACCTCCGCCTTCGCCCGCCACACATGACTGACCGTCAAGGCTTTTTCCCCGTGAGTAAAGGAGTCTCGCCATGGAAAGCACGGCCGTCCTCAGGACCGCCGCGAACGCGGCCGGTACCGCCGCCTCCGCCTCCGCCCCCACCACTGCGCCCACCACTGCGCCCACCACCACGCCCATCGGCCTGGCGGGCGGGCCCGTGCCGTACCGCTCGTTGTCGGCGTTGTTCCGTCGTCGGGGCCGCTGGGCGGCCTTCCGGGTCAGGAGGATGGCGATCGGCCGGTCGGACAGCGGCATGACCACGGCCGAGTACGCGGTCGGGACGGTCGCGGCCTGTGCGTTCGCCGCACTTCTCTACAAGGTCGTCACCAGCTCCGCGGTGAGCGGCACCCTCACCGAGCTCCTCGACCGGGCCCTTCATGCGGCGTGATCGGCGGACGGGTGCCCGGAGTGCCCCGGGTTCGACGAGCCGGCCGGGCGCCGTTCGGCGCGGACGGGACGCGGGTTTCGTGACGGCGGAGACAGCGGTCGCGCTTCCGGCCCTCGTGCTGCTCATCGCCATGCTGGTCTGGGGCGTGACCGCTGCCGCCGGACAGCTGCACTGCGTCGACGCGGCCCGGGTGGGGGCCCGCGCTGCGGCCCGGGGTGACGCGAACGCCGCGGCTCTGGCGCAGTCCGCCGCGCCGTCCGGAGCGGTGGTGCGCCTGACGGCCGGGGGCGACTTCGTGCAGGTGACGGTGGAGGCGCCCTACCCGGGCCCGGGGCGCCTGGCGGCCCTGGTGTCCGTACGGCTGGGCGCGACGGCGGTGGCGGCCCGGGAGGACACCCTGACGGGCGCCGGGGGAGGTGCGTCGTCATGGCCTTCGTGACCGGTCGGGCGCGCCGTGGCCGGGGTGCCGGTGGGCTGGCACCGGATGCGGGATCGGCGACGGTCTGGCTGGTCGCCCTCGCCATGCTCGGGTGCACGGTGTTCGCGGGAGTGCTGGCCGTCGGGTCGGTCGTCGTCACCCGGCACCGTGCGGAGTCGGCCGCCGATCTGGCGGCTCTCGCGGCAGCCGACCGCATGCTGCTGGAGCCGGACGGCGGCTGCGGCCGGGCGCGCGGGATCGCCGGCGCGCACCACGCCACCGTGGTCTCGTGCTCGGTCGAGCACACCCCGGACGCGGTGGAGGTGGTGGTCGAGATCCCCGTCCGGGGGCTGCCGTTCCCCGTGGGCCCGGCGCGGGCACGGGCACGCGCCGGGCCGGTGTGGGCAGCGGCCGGGCCCGGCGTCGGCGTCGGCGCCGACACGGAGGCGGCCGCCTACTCCTCCTGGGCGCCGCCCGCGACGTCGCCGGCCGTCCCGCCCGGGGCGTCGGCCGGTTCGCCGCCCGGGGCTCCCGCGAGCAGGATGTCCAGCAGCCGTACCGCCGCTGCCTTGTCCAGCGGATCGTTGCCGTTGCCGCACTTGGGGGACTGCACGCAGGACGGGCAGCCCCGCTCGCACTCGCAGGCGGCGATGGCGTCCCGGGTGGCCGTCAGCCACTGCGCCGCCCGCTGGAACCCGCGCTCGGCGAAGCCGGCTCCGCCGGAGTGGCCGTCGTACACGAACACGGTGGGCAGTTGGGTGTCGGGGTGCAGGGGCACCGACACCCCTCCGATGTCCCACCGGTCGCAGGTGGCGAAGAGCGGCAGCAGGCCGATCGAGGCGTGTTCGGCGGCGTGCGCGGCTCCGGGGAGCTGGTCGAACGGGATGTCGGCGTCGAGCAGCTGGTCCTCGGTGACGGTCCACCAGACGGCCCGGGTGCGCAGCGTCCTGGGCGGCAGGTCGAGCTTGCTCTCGCCCAGGATCTCGCCGGTGGAGATCCGCTTGCGGAGGTATCCGACCACCTGGTTGACCACCTCCACGGAGCCGAAGCTGAGCCGGGCCTCGCCCCAGTCCACGGTGGTGTCGGTCGAGAGCACGGAGATGGAGGTGATGTCCCGGGCGGCCGTCGTGTACGGCGGGTCAGCCGGCTCGACGAGAGCGACCGAGTGCTCCAGATCGAGGTCCCGGACGAGGTAGGTACGCCCCTGGTGCAGGTGGACGGCTCCTTCGTGGACGGCGGTGTGCGCGGCGGACGCGTCCACCGTGCCGAGCAGCCGCCCGGTCTCGGCCTCGACGATCTGCACCGGGCTGCCGCCGCTCCCGCGCAGGTCGACGCCGTCGACGGCGCGGTCCCGCCTGGTCCAGTACCAGGTGCCGTCGCCGCGCCTTCGCAGCAGGCCGCGCCGCTCCAGTATCGGCAGCAGGGCGCCGGCGGACGGGCCGAACAGGTCGAGGTCGCTCTCGCCGAGCGGCAGTTCGGCGGCGGCGGCGCACAGGTGGGGGGCCAGGATGTGCGGGTTGTCGGGGTCGAGCACGGTGGCCTCGACGGGAGTGTCGAACAGCGCCTCCGGGTGGTGCACCAGATAGGTGTCCAGCGGGTCGTCGCGGGCGATCAGGATGGCGAGGGCGCCCTGGGCCTCCCGCCCGGCCCGCCCGGCCTGCTGCCAGAGCGAGGCCCGCGTGCCCGGGTAGCCGGCCATCAGGACGGCATCGAGCCCGGACACGTCGACACCGAGTTCGAGGGCGGAGGTGGAGGCGAGCCCGAGCAGCCGCCCGGAGTGCAGGTCGCGCTCCAGTGCGCGCCGCTCCTCGGCCAGGTAGCCGCCGCGGTAGGCGGCCACCCGGTCGGCCAGCGGCCGGCCGAGCTGGTCCTGGGTCTGGAGGGCGACCAGTTCGGCGGCTCGCCGGGAGCGGACGAAGACGACCGTTCGGGTGTTGTTCTCGACGAGTTCGGTGAGCAGGTACGCCGCCTCGGAGGTGGCGGTCCGGCGGACGGGCGCCCCGTGCTCGCCGACGTTCTCGGTCAGCGGGGGCTCCCACAGCCCGAACACCAGCGGCCCGCGCGGCGAGCAGTCCTCGGTGACGGCGACGGCGGGCAGTCCGGTGAGCCGCTGGGCGGTGGCCGCCGGGTCGGCGGTGGTCGCCGAGGCGAGCAGGAACGTGGGCGTGGAGCCGTACCGCGCGCACAGCCGGCGCAGTCGGCGCAGCACCTGGGCGACGTGCGAGCCGAAGACGCCGCGGTAGGTGTGGCACTCGTCCACGACGACGTACTTCAGGGTTTTCAGGAAGGACGCCCAGCGCGGGTGGGCGGGGAGGATGCCGCGGTGCAGCATGTCCGGATTGGTGAGGACGTACGAGGCGTACTGGCGCACCCACTCGCGCTCCTCCGGCGGGGTGTCCCCGTCGTAGAGGGCGGCCCTGACCCTGGTGGGCGCGAGTTCGGCGGCGCGGCGCCGCTGGTCGGCGGCGAGGGCCTTGGTGGGGGCCAGGTAGAGCGCGGTGGCCCCCCGGCCGTTGCGGGCCTCGGTGCCGTCCAGCAGGTCGCTGAGCACCGGGGCGAGATAGCCGAGCGACTTGCCCGAGGCGGTGCCTGTGGCGAGAACCACAGTTTGGCCGGTTTTGGCCAGATTCATTGCCTCGGCCTGATGGGCCCAGGGCTGCGCCACGCCCAGGGCCAGCGCGGACGCCACGATCTCGGGCCGGATGGCCTCGGGCCACGGTGCGTAGCGGGCCTGGCGGGCAGGGAGATGCTCCGTATGGGTGAGTCGGTCGGACCGTCCACGGGAGGCGGAGAGGGTCGCGAGCAGTGCCTCGGGCGGGCGGTGACGGGGCGACATGGGGACCCAGTGTGTCACCGGCATGACGGACAATCGTCGTAAGCCATCGTGCGGGCATGGTCACAGGTGGTTGAATGAAGCCGTGACGGCCACATGGCCGAGGGTCGCAGTGTCGAGGCTCGCCGCGTGCTCATCAGGCGCGCCCAGGCCCGCGATCACGCGGTGGCGGCCGTCAAGGCCGAGGATCGCAATGACGTAGCAAGGCAAGGTGCTGGAGGTTCCGTGGACCTGTCCCTGTCGACCCGTACAGTCGGCGATCGCACGGTCGTCGAGGTTGGCGGCGAGATCGATGTGTACACCGCCCCGAAGCTGCGTGAGCAGCTGGTCGAACTCGTCAACGACGGCAATTACCACCTGGTCGTCGACATGGAGGGCGTGGACTTCCTCGACTCGACCGGTCTCGGCGTCCTGGTGGGCGGTCTGAAGCGAGTGCGTGCCCATGAGGGTTCGCTGCGCCTGGTCTGCAACCAGGAGCGCATTCTGAAGATCTTCCGGATCACCGGTCTCACCAAGGTGTTCCCGATCCACACGTCGGTGGACGACGCGGTCGCCGCGACCGACTGAGTCACCTTTTTTGGGGCGGCGGTGCCCGTCGGGTGCCGCCGCCCCGGTCAAGGACCGGTGCAGTCCGGTCCTCGGGGCTGGCTGTCCAGCCCGTGGTCGGAGAACCCGAGGGGGAGACATGGCAACGGTCGAACTTCGATTCAGCGCGCTTCCCGAGCACGTGCGCACCGCCCGGCTGGTGGCCGCGGCAGTGGCCAGACGCGTCGGGGTCGACGAGTCGGTGCTCGACGAGGTGCGTCTCGCGGTCGGCGAGGCGTGCTCCCGCGCGGTGGGTCTGCACCAGCGGGCCGGAGTGTTGGGCGGCGCTGTCCGGGTCGCTCTCACCGACCAGGAGAAGCGTTTCCTCATCGAGGTCGAGGACGAGGCCGGCCCGATGTCCGTGCCCGCTCCCGGCGCCGACGAGGATGCCGACGAGGACATGCTCGGCCTCGCGGTGATCACCGGACTGGTCGAGGACCTGGAGGTCACCAACGGAGTACGCGGTGGCCTGATCCGGATGAGTTGGCCGGTACCGGCCGACGTCCTGGCCCGCTGAGCCGACGCGCGGAACCGTAGGACCGAGCCGGAAGGCCGAGCCGGAGGGCCGAGCCGGAGGGCGAGTACCGAGCCGGAGGACCCGGCCGGGCCTGAGGTCTGCCCGCCCGTGGCAGGGCCGCCTGCTGCGCCCCCGGCCCTGCGTACCCACATCCCGTCCCACGCACATCCGTCCATCCGCCCATCCGGCCTCGTGTCGTACCGAGTCCGGCGTCGGTGGCTCCGCCGCGAGCCTCGTACCGCCCTGCCCTGCCCCGCCGATGGTTGACAATTTGTTGAACCGGACGGTTCCCTGCTCCTCGGCGCGATCGCTTCGAACCTGTCGGACATGGTCGGACATGAGGGAGCACGCATGCGCATACGCATCCTTTGGCCGGCCGGTCAGCTGACGGCCACGCTGAAGCCGACGCCGTCCGCCGAGGCGGTCTGGGCGGCGCTGCCGATCAGTTCCCTGGCGAACACCTGGGGCGAGGAGGTCTATTTCGGCACCCCGGTGAGCGTGCTTCAGGAGGAGGACGCGCAGCAGGTCGTCGCTCCGGGCACGGTGGCGTTCTGGACGGACGGGGACAGTCTTGCGCTGCCGTACGGCCCGACGCCGATCTCGCGGGCGGGGGAGTGCCGGCTGGCCGGCCCCTGCAACGTCCTCGGCGTGCTGGACGGGGATGCGGAGGTGCTGCGAACGGTCCGTCCGGGCGACTCGATCCGGGTCGAGCGGGCCTGAGGCCGGCCGGTGCCCCGGCAACGGCGGTCGGCGGCCGTGTAGGTTCGCAGTTCGACGACCGCAACCGAAGGGGCTCTCCCGGTGAACAAGCGACTGCTGGCCGTACCCGCGCTGGGCGCGCTGCTCGCGTTCGGCGCCGTGGGGTGCGGCGGTGACAACAGCGCGCAGCTGAACGCCTGGGCGACGAGCGTCTGCGCAGCGGCCAAGGACCCGATCGCACAGGCGCAGGCGGCGCTGGCCGACACCGGGCAGGTCAAGGAGGGTGAGACGCCGGTCGACCTGCAGCAGCGGTTGTCCGCCGACCTGGCCGGTCTGGCCAGGACCAACCAGCAGATCGCCGAGGCCATCGACAAGGCGGGTGCGCCCAAGGTCGAGAACGGCGCCGGCCTGCAGAAGGACGCGGCCGACGAGCTGAACAAGGCGGCGCAGGGCTACCTGGACGTCCAGAAGAAGCTGGACGCCCTGCCCAACACGGACCAGGCGAAGTTCGCGGACGCGCTGCGCAGCGTCGGGGACCAGATCCAGCAGTTGTCGAACCTGTCCACCCAGGCGCAGAACAAGCTCCAGAGCGGTGACCTCGGCGCGGCGATGGCGAAGCAGGCCGGCTGCAAGCCCGGCGGCGCCGCCACTGCGGCCACCGATGCGCCGGCACCGGGCACACCGGCCACCGACGCGCCGGCACCGGGCGCATCCGCCGCCGGGACGCCCGCCGCGGGTGATTCCGCCGCGCCGGCCGCGCCGCCGGCCGCGACCTCCGCTCCGGCGTCGCCCGCGGCCGCACCGGCCTCCTCTGCCGCCACCTCCCCGGCCTCCGCCTCGGCCTCCTCCCCGGCGGCGTCGTCCGGCTGACGCGGCCGCCGCCTTCGCGTGGCACGTCGACGTCGGGACAGGGGTGTGCACCGCGAGACAATGGGGTGGTGACCAGTAGCCCAGTTCTCGACCCCACCCGTCTCGCCAAACTGCGTGAGGCACTGCTCGCCGCCTCGTACACCGCCGACGGCTGCCTCGACCTGCTCGGGCCCACCGGGTACGCGGCGTTGGCCCGCAGTGAGTCGGTGCCCGCGCTGCGTGCCACTCGCGGGGGCAGCCCGTTGGAGACGCTGCTGCGGCTCTTCCTGCTCCAGCAGCCCGTTCCCTATGCCGCCGCGGCTGCGGCGCTGCCGGTCGAGGACTGCCTCGCCGACGGCTGGCTGCGGCCCGACGGCGATCTGGTGCGCGCCACCGTGGATGTCCGTCCGTATGCCAATGAGGTCGCCGGGCTGCCGAGTTCGGACGCCTGGGTGGTGTCCGACCTGGGCTGCGCCGTCGGCGGCGCGGGCGGGATCGGCTCGGGGGAGACGGCGCACGGGGTCGCCCGCAGGGAGCTGGTGCTGGGTGTGGGGGGCGCGTCCACGACGCTGGCCAACCTCGCCGTGCGCCGGCCGGTACGGGCGGCGCTCGACCTGGGCGCGGGCTCCGGCGTGCAGGCGCTGCACGCGGCGCGGCACGCGCAGCGCGTCACGGCCACCGACCTCAATCCGCGGGCGCTGCGGTTCACCGAGCTGACCCTCGCGCTGTCCGGTTTCGACAACACCGAGACGGCCGAGGGGAGCCTCTTCGAGCCGGTCGCGGGCCGGAAGTTCGACCTGATCGTCTCCAATCCGCCGTTCGTGATCTCGCCCGGCAACCGGTTCACCTACCGGGACGGCGGAATGGCGGGCGACGACCTCTGCCGCGGCATCGTCCGGGGCGCGGCCGCGCACCTGGAGCCCGGTGGCTACTGCCAGCTGCTCGCCAACTGGCAGCACGTCAGGGGCGAGGACTGGCACGACCGGCTGGCGGGCTGGGTGGCGGGCACCGGCCTGGACGCGTGGGTCGTCCAGCGGGAGGTGCAGGACGTGGCGCAGTACGCGGAGTTGTGGCTGCGCGACGGCGGTGACCACCACGGCCCCGGCGGCGACTACCAGGCCCGGTACGGCGAGTGGCTGGACGCCTTCGAGGCGGCGAAGGTCGAGGGCATCGGATTCGGCTGGATCACGCTGCGCGCGAGCGGCGCGGACAAGCCGGTCGTGCAGGTGGAGGAGTGGCCGCACTCCGTCGAGCAGCCGCTCGGCCCGCACATCGACGGCTGGTTCGACCGGCAGGACTTCCTGCGGTCGCACGACGACGCGGGCCTGCTGTCGACCCGGTACGTACTCTCCGACGACGTCGTCCAGGAGCAGATCGGCCGCCCCGGTGCGGAGGATCCCGAGCATGTGATCCTGCGCCACAACCGCGGCATGCGGCGGGCGACGAAGGTGGACACCGTGGGCGCGGGCTTCGTCGGAGCCTGCGACGGAACGCTGACGGCGGGCGAGATCGTGGACGCGATCGCCCACCTGCTGGACGAGGACCGGATCGTCCTGCGCGACCAGGTGCCGCAGTCGCTGCGGATGCTGACGGAGCAGGGCTTCATCGAGCCGGCCGGGACCGGCGCGGCGGGCTGAGCTCCTCCGGCGGCGCTCCGGCAGCACGGTGACGGGCCCGGCTCCGCGCCGCCGGTTGCCGTTCACCGTCCCGTCCCCGCTGGTTCGGCTCCCGTACGGCGGACGTCGGTCGGGTGTTGTCCCCGGGCTGCGACTGTCTGTCCACAGGCCTGTGGACAGACAGTCGCGGGCGGAGCGGGGGAGGCAGCGGTGGAGACGCTCACGGGGGTGGTGGCGGGGGTCGTGCTCGTCCTCTTCGGTGGCGCACTGCTGTTCTGGTGCGCCGTCGAAGTGCGTCTTCGCCACCGGGTGCGCCGCCACGGGATACCGACCGCCGCCCTGGTGGTCGCCGACGGCGATCCGTACGGTGCGCTGGACAGTGCTCCGCTGCTGACGTTCTGCACCCTGCCGTCCGTCGGCGGCCAGGGCGGCCCGGGTGCGGCGGACGGGGGAGTACCGTCGGACGGGGCTGTCGCCGGGCGCGCCGAGACCGTGCTCGCCCGGCCCCGCGGACACACGCCGCTGCGCCGGCCGGCCCGGCTGGTGCCCGGTACGGAGGTGCGGGTCGCGTACGATCCGCGGCGGCCGGCCCGGGTCGTCCTGGCCGCCGCCGACACCGGGTCGACGCTGGCCGGCGATGTGATGTGGCTGGTGCTGAGCGCGGCGAGCCTGGCCGCCGGCGGCGCTCTGCTGGCCGCCCTGACCGCTCGCTGAGCGGCGTCCCGCCGGTCCTCGGCGGCGCCGCGACGTGGGCGGAACCACGACGGGACCCGCATCGCCGCGTGCACCGGATCTCGCACCTAAACCCGCCGAAGCACCCCCTCTGCGCGGCACGATCCTCCATCATCGGGTTACCGTTCGAGTGGCGTGGGTCGGCCTTGCCGGTGAAAAAGCAGGATCCGTCCGTTTGACAAGAGTGGCCGGGGTACGGTCACACTCCGCTGGTGGGGTCGTCGCGCAGCGGCAGCCCCGGACGGTGGTCGGGTCGGGCGGAGGACTATCCGTACTGCCTGCGCCGACCAGCTCATATAACGACCGGGAGAGAGAAGCGAAGGTGTCCCCGAGCAGCGAGACCGCGCGCAACGGCCAGCGACTCGTGATTGTCGAGTCGCCGGCCAAGGCGAAGACGATCAAGGGCTATCTCGGCCCCGGCTACATCGTCGAGGCGAGCGTCGGGCACATCCGCGACCTGCCCGGCACGGCCGCCGAGGTCCCGGACCAGTACACCGGCGAGGTCCGCCGGCTCGGAGTCGACGTCGACCACGACTTCGCTCCCATCTATGTGGTGAACGCGGACAAGAAGTCGCAGGTCTCCAAGCTGAAGGCCCTGCTCAAGGAGTCCGACGAACTCTTCCTCGCCACCGATGAGGACCGCGAGGGCGAGGCCATCGCGTGGCACCTCCAGCAGGTCCTGAAGCCCAAGGTGCCGGTGCACCGGATGGTGTTCCACGAGATCACCAAGGCCGCGATCCAGGAGGCCGTGGCCAACCCGCGCGAGCTGAACCAGCGCCTGGTCGACGCCCAGGAGACCCGTCGGATCCTCGACCGCCTCTACGGCTACGAGGTCTCGCCGGTGCTCTGGAAGAAGGTCATGCCGAAGCTGTCGGCGGGCCGCGTCCAGTCCGTGGCGACCCGCCTGGTGGTCGAGCGGGAGCGGGAGCGGATCGCGTTCCGCACCGCCTCCTACTGGGACCTCACCGGCACGTTCGCGACCGGTCGCACCGCCGCCGACGCCGCGAACCCGGAGAGTTTCGGCGCCCGCCTGTCCACCGTCGACGGCAGGCGCATCGCCAGCGGCCGTGACTTCGGCTCGGACGGGCAGATCAAGGGCGCGAACACCCTGCACCTCGACGAGCAGTCCGCCCGTGCGCTGGCCGCCGCGCTGGAGCAGACCGCGTTCAGCGTCCGCAGCGTCGAGTCCAAGCCGTACCGCCGCTCGCCGTACGCGCCGTTCCGCACCACGACGCTCCAGCAGGAGGCCAGCCGCAAGCTGGGCTTCGGCGCGAAGCGCACCATGCAGGTGGCCCAGAAGCTGTACGAGAACGGCTTCATCACCTACATGCGTACCGACTCCACCACGCTCTCCGAGACGGCGATCACCGCCGCCCGGGCCCAGGTGACGCAGCTCTACGGAGCCGACTACCTGCCGGACGCGCCGCGCACCTACGCCAGCAAGGTCAAGAACGCGCAGGAGGCGCACGAGGCGATCCGCCCCTCCGGCGACCGCTTCCGCACTCCGGCCGAGACCGGCCTGAGCAGCGACGAGTTCCGGCTCTACGAGCTGATCTGGATGCGCACCGTCGCCTCGCAGATGAAGGACGCGGTCGGGCAGTCCGTGACGGTGAAGGTCGGCGGCGCGTCCTCGGACGGCCGGGACGTGGAGTTCTCCGCGTCCGGCAAGATCATCACCTTCCACGGCTTCCTCAAGGCCTACGTCGAGGGCGCGGACGACCCGAACGCCGAGCTGGACGACCGCGAGCGCAGGCTGCCGCAGGTCACCCAGGGCGACCCGCTCTCCGCCGAGCAGCTCAACCCCGAGGGCCACTCGACCAAGCCGCCGGCCCGCTACACCGAGGCCTCGCTGGTCAAGGAGCTGGAGGACCGCGAGATCGGCCGGCCGTCGACGTACGCGTCGATCATCGACACGATCATCAACCGCAAGTACGTCTTCAAGAAGGGCACGGCGCTCGTCCCGTCGTTCCTCTCCTTCGCCGTGGTCAACCTGCTGGAGAAGCACTTCGGCCGGCTCGTCGACTACGACTTCACCGCGCGGATGGAGGACGACCTCGACCGGATCGCCGCCGGCGAGGCGAAGTCCGTGCCGTGGCTCAAGCGCTTCTACTTCGGCGAGGGCGAGGGCCACGCCGTGGGTGGCGCGGCCGAGGCCGGCAACGGCGACGGCGACCACCTCGGCGGTCTGAAGGAGCTCGTCACCGACCTCGGGGCGATCGATGCCCGCGAGATCAGCTCGTTCCCGATCAGCGACACCATCACGCTCCGCGTCGGCCGCTATGGCCCGTACGTGGAGAAGGCCTCGCAGGTCGAGGGCGAGCCCGGCCAGCGCGCCGACATCCCGGACGAGCTGCCGCCGGACGAGCTGACCGTCGAGCTGGCCGAGGAGCTGCTGGCCAAGCCCAGCGGCGACTTCGAGCTCGGCACCGACCCGGTCAGCGGCAACCCGGTGGTGGCCAAGTCCGGCCGCTACGGCCCGTACGTCACCGAGATCCTGCCCGAGGGCACGCCGAAGACCGGCAAGAACGCGGTCAAGCCGCGCACCGCCTCGCTCTTCAAGACGATGTCGCTGGACACCATGACCCTGGAGGACGCGCTCAGGCTGCTCTCCATCCCCCGGGTGGTCGGCACCGACCCCGAGGGCCAGGAGATCGTGGCCTACAACGGCAAGTTCGGGCCGTACCTCAAGCGGGGCACCGACTCGCGGTCGCTGACCAGCGAGGAGCAGATCCTCACCATCACCCTGGACGAGGCGCTGGCCGTCTACGCGCAGCCCAAGCTGCGTGGCCGGGCCGCCGCCGCCCCGCCGCTCAAGGAGCTCGGGACGGACCCGGTGAGCGAGCGTCCGGTGGTGGTGAAGGACGGCCGCTTCGGCCCGTACGTCACCGACGGCGAGACGAACGCGACGCTGCGCAAGGACGACGAGGTCGAGTCCCTCACGCCGGAGCGCGGCTACGAGCTGCTGGCCGAGAAGCGGGCCCGCGGGCCGGTGAAGAAGGTCGCCAAGAAGGCGCCGGCCAAGAAGGCCGCCGCCACCAAGACGGCCGCGAAGAAGACCACCACCGCGAAGAAGACGGTCGCCAAGAAGACCGCGACCAAGACCGTCGCCAAGACGGCGGCCAAGACCACGGCGGCCAAGACGGCCGCCAAGAAGGTCGCGGCGAAGTCGGCCGCCGCCGAGAAGAGCACGGACTCCGACGAGGGCTGATCCTCCGGCCCCCGTCGCGGGCCCGTACCTCCCGGCCGGGAGGTACGGGCCCGCAGTCCGTCCGCGAAGCGTCACAACCGTGCAATGACGGGCATCCGGAGGCCCACTCCCCCCATTTGCGGTCACCGCAGACCGCTACGCTGACGGTATGACGAGCGAGGAGCAGCCCACCCCCAGCGCAGCCGCGGCCGCGAGAGCAGCCGCGCCGGACCTCCCCGAGGTCGATCCCGCCGGGAGTCCCGGTGAGCGGGCCCGCGCACTGCTCCGCCTGCGCCCCTACCGGCGGTTGTGGACGACCCAGCTGGTCGGCGGCACCGCGGACCGGCTCGGCCTGCTGGTGCTGCTGGTCCTGACCGTGGTCGCCGCGGTGGTCGGACGGCAGTTCGGCGACCTCCCGCGCAGTGTGGCGTTCGCCGTGGCCGCAGTGTTCGCCGCCCGGCTGGCCGCCACCGCGCTGTTCGGCGCGGTGCTGCTCGGCCCGCTGCACGGGCTGGTGTCGACGAAGCTGGACCGCCGCTGGACGCTGCTGGGCACCGACGTCCTGCGCGCCGTCCTGATCGGCCTCGCCCCGTGGTGGGTGGTCTGGTTCCCGGGCACCGGCGCGGAGCCCGCCTCCGGTACGGCGGCCTACGTACTGCTCGCCACCGTCTTCGTCACCGGCGCCGCCGAGCGGATCTGGACGATCACCAAGGGCGCCACCGCCCCCGCACTGCTGCCTCCCGCGAACCCCTACGCCCCGCTCGCCGAGCAGCGGCCCTCCGCCGCGAACCTCGACACCGTCCGCACCCTGGACCTGCGCACCGGCTGGGCCACCGTGCCGCTCGCGGCCACCGCGCTCGTCCTCCTCACCCTGCTCAACAACGCCGGCGCCGCCCTCGGCTCGGACTGGCTGCGCGCTCACCAGAGCACGCTCGCCGCCCTCGGCTCCGCCGCCCTGTTCGTCACCGCCGCCGCCCTGACCTACCTTCAGGACCTGCCGGTCGGGCCCGTCGCCGCCGTGCCGCGCTCGCCGCTGCAGGGCCTGCGCGCCCCGACCGACACCGCCGCCGGGCCGGCGCTGGGCAAGGGCCGCACCGGCTCCGCCCCGTACTTCACCTTCGCGGTGGCCGCCGCCTACGCCTCGCTGGCCGGCGTCGCCTCGCTCGCCCTGCTGACCGCCGCCGAGCACGGCAGCGGGCCGATCGGCTACGGCCTGATCGTGCTCGCCGCGACCGGCGCCCCGGCCCTCGGCATCCGCCTCACCCGGGTCACCCTGCCCGCGCTCTCCCGCCGCCGGCTGCTCGCGCTGGCCCTGCTGACCGAGGGCGTGGCGCTGATCCTGGCCGGCCTGGTGCTGGACTTCGTGCTCGTCCTGCTGCTCACCGTGCTGGCCGCGCTGGCCGCCGGGATCGTCGTGTCGGCCGGCCGCGCGCTGCTCGCCCAGGAGGTCGAGGAGGTCCGGCTGCCGAAGGTGACCGACCACCTGTACGCGGTGCTGCGGGTGGTGGTCGCGGTCGCGCTGATCGGCGTGCCGCTGATCGCCGCCGGGTACGGCAACGTGGTGCTCGGCGACCTGAAGCCGGGCGGCTTCACCTTCATCCACGGCGGCGCGGCCCTCGCGGTCGCCACCACCGGGCTGCTCACGCTCGTCCTCGCGGCCGTCGTGCTGCTGAAGACGGACGACCGGCGCGGCACCGCCCCGTTCGGCCGCGACCTGCTGGACGCCGTGCGCGGCACCGCCGGCCCGGCCCCGCACCGGGCCGCGGGCGCCGGCTTCTTCATCGCCCTGGAGGGCGGCGACGGCGCCGGCAAGTCCACCCAGGCGCAGGCCCTCGCGGAGTGGATCCGCAGCAAGGGCCACGAGGTCGTGCTCACCCGGGAGCCCGGCGGCAGCCCGGTCGGGCAGCGGCTGCGGGCCCTCGTCCTGGACGTCGGCAACACCGGCCTCTCGCACCGGGCGGAGGCGCTGATCTACGCCGCCGACCGCGCCGAGCACGTCGAGAACGTCATCCGGCCCGCGCTGGAGCGCGGCGCCGTCGTCATCACCGACCGCTACATGGACTCCTCGATCGCCTACCAGGGCGCCGGCCGCGACCTGGCCGCCACCGAGGTCGCCCGGATCTCCCGCTGGGCGACCGGCGGCCTCCTTCCGGACCTCACCGTCGTGCTGGACGTCGACCCGAACTCGGCCCGGGAGCGCTTCACCGAGGCGCTCGACCGGCTGGAGTCCGAGCCGACCGAGTTCCACCAGCGGGTCCGCTCCGGGTTCCTCTCCCTGGCCGCCGCCGACCCGGCCCGCTACCTGGTCGTCGACGGCAGCCAGCAGGCCGGCTTCGTCACCACCGCGATCCGCCACCGGCTCGACCGGGAGCTGCCGCTCTCCGACCAGGAGCGGGCCGCCCGTGTCGAGCAGCAGCGCCTGGCCCGCGAGGAGGCCGCCCGCCGCGCCGCCGAGGAGGCCCGGCAGAAGGCCGAGGCCGAGGCCGCCGAGCGCAGGCGGCTGGAGCTGCTGGAGGAGCTGCGCGCCGAGCAGGCCGAGAAGGACCGGCTCGCCAAGGAGGAGGCCGACCGCGTCGCGGCCGAGGCGGCGCGCAAGGCCGCCGAGGCGGCCAGGATCAAGGCCGAACAGGAGGCCCGGGAGCGGGCCGAGGAGCAGGCCAGGCTGCGGGCCGCCGAGGAGGCCCGGCAGGCGGTCGAGGCCGCCGAGCGTGAGCGGCTGGCGGCGGAGGAGGCCGCGCAGGCGGAGCTCCAGCGTCAGCGTGAGCTGCAGCGCGCCGAGCAGCGCCGCCGTGCCGAGGAGGCCCTGCAGCGGGCGGAGGAGGCCCGGCTGGCGGAGGCCGCGGCGCTCGCCGCCGCCGCAGCTGCCTCGGCCGCCGACGTGACGGCGGAGCTGCCCCAGGTCGGGCCGGACGTGACGGCGGAGCTGCCGCAGGTCGGGGCCGACGAGACGCAGGAGATCTCGGAGCGCGACCGGCAGGCGGCCGTCCGCGCGGCGGCGGAGGCCGAGCGGGCCGCGGCCGCGAAGGCCGCACCGGCCGACGAGACGGCGGTGCTCCCGCGGGTGCCCGCCACCGGCGCGGAGCGTGGGCCGGGCGCCCGGCCCGGCAAGGCCGCCGACGCGGACCGTACGACGGTGCTGCCCCGGGTCGGCTCCGCCCCGGCGCCGGACCGCACGCGCGAGCTGCCGGTGGTCGAGGACAAGCGGGCGGAGGAGCCGCGGCCCGAGCCGCGTCCGCGCCCGTCCTGGGCCGAGGAGACCCCGATGGACGACCTCCCGAGCCTGACGGACTCGCTGCTCGGCTCCCGTGAGGAGTGGGCGCAGTGGGACGGCTCCGGCCCCGAGGACGGCGAGGACGGCCGGGGCAAGGGCCGCAAGCGGCGCCGCTGAGCGCGGCCTGCCCCGGCGGGTGACCGGCGGGTGACCGTGGATCCGACGACGGGTGGTGTCCGGTGCTCCGGGCGCCACCCGTCGTGCTGTCCGCACGGACGCCTGTGGTTGCGGCCGCGGTGACGCCCTCGGCGCCGTCGGAGGTCGCGGCCGGCTGTCGTGGCGGCCACGTATGCTCGACCGCGAGCGGAACCCCGCAGGGCGAAGCGGTACGGACGACGAGGGTTGGGAGCACCGGTGGCCGTCTGGGACGACCTGGTGGGCCAGGAGCGGGTGGTCGAGCAGCTGACCGCCGCCGCCGGGGCGGCCAGGGCGACGGTCGTCGCCGGGCGCGGTGCCGGCGCGGGATCGGGGGTCAACGCGTCCCTGATGACGCACGCCTGGCTCTTCACCGGCCCGCCGGGGGCCGGCCAGACCACCGCCGCCCGGGCCTTCACCGCGGCCCTCCAGTGCACCAGCCCCGACCTCGAACTCGGCGGCGTGCCCGGCTGCGGCTTCTGCGACGGCTGCCACACCGTGCTGGCGGGCAGTCACGCGGACGTGAAGTTCGTCCGCTCGGACGGCCTGTCGATCAGCGTCCGCGACATGCGCGAGCTCGTGCTGCGCGCCTCCAGCTACCCGACCGGCGGCCGCTGGTCGGTCATCATGATCGACGCCGCCCACCGGCTGACCGAGGCGGCGGCCAACGCCCTGCTCAAGGCCGTCGAGGAGCCGTCCCCGCGTACGGTCTGGCTGCTCTGCGCGCCGTCCGTCCAGGACGTGCTGCCGACCATCCGCTCGCGTTCCCGGCTGCTGGTGCTGCGGACCCCCGCCGCCGAGGCGGTCGCCGACATGCTGGTCCGCCGCGACGGCGTGAGCCCGGAGACGGCCCGGGTGGCCGCCCTGGCCGCGCAGGGCGACGTCGAGCGGGCCCGGCGCCTGGCGGTGGACGAGCAGGCCCGGACCCGCCGCGCGGACGTCCTGCGCATTCCGCTGGAGGTCGGCGACATCGGCGGCTGCCTGGCCGCCGCCCAGCGGCTGGTCGACACCGCCAAGGCCGACGCCGAGGCCCTGGCGGAGACCCAGGACGCCCGCGAGACCGGTGACCTGCGGGCCGCGTACGGCGCGGCGGAGGGCTCCAAGGCTCCGCGCGGCATGGCCGGGGCGGTCAAGGACCTGGAGAAGCGGCAGAAGAGCCGGGCGACCCGGACGAGGCGGGAGACCCTCGGCGTGGCCCTGCTGGACCTGCTGGGCTTCTACCGGGACGTCCTGGCGATGCAACTCGGCTCCACCGGGGCGCTCTCCAACGACGACCAGCGGCCGGCGCTGGCGAAGGTCGCGGCGGCCGGCCCGCCGGAGGGGACGCTGCGGCGGATCGAGGCGGTGCTCGCCTGCCGCCAGGCCCTGGACCGCAACGTCGACCCGCTGCTCGCCGTCGAGGCGATGACGGTCGCGCTGCGGGCGGGCTGACCGTCTCACGGGCTGACGGGAAGGCGGGCTGGGCTTTTGACGGGCTGACGGGCTGACGGGAAGGCGGGCTGACCGGCTGACCGGCTGCTCCGAGGGCGGGCTGCGTCCGCCCGCCGTACGGCGGCATCCCTCCTTCGAGTGAACGTCTGCGGTGACCCGGAACGCCCGCGTGCGACCGGCCGATCGTCTTGCACGCTGTGGACCGAGTACACCGTGGCCCGTCCGGTAGAGCCGGTTGCCGGGGCCGCCGCGGCCGTCCGCTACCGGTCCTCCCGAGGTGGTGCGTCCCATGCTCCGTTCACTTTTCGCCGTACTTCTGCCGACCGCTGCGGCCGGCGGAGTCTGGCTGGCCCGTGACGCCCTGCTGCGCCGGCGGGACCTGCGGGCCGCCGAGACCTACGAGCTGGCGGGGGACCGGCGGCCGATGCTGCTGCGGGCCGCCGGCGCGGTGCTGTGCGGGGTCTGTGTCACCGTCCTGGCGCTGCTGACCGCGGCCGGAGTGGCGGGGGACGGCGGCACCGGTGCCGGGCTCCAGGTCGAGGAGGCCCGCACCCCCGCCTCCCGGCAGCCGGCGCCGCCGCCCGGCACGGGCGACCCCGCGCCCGCTCCGGCCGCTCCCGCCGTCACCGCCGCTCCGGCCGCCGCCTCGGCCGCTGCCCCCGAGCCGGTGGCGGCCCGCTTCGAGAGCATCGGCCACCCGGCCGGCGGGAACCTGCTGGAGGCCGCCGTCGCGGGCCGTGACGGGCATCCGCGCAAGGTGCGGGTGTGGCTCCCGGCGGAGTACACCAAGGACCCGAACGCGCGCTTCCCGGTGATCGTCCTGCACGCGGCCGCGCCCCGGACCACGGCCGACACCGAAGTCCCGGACGTCTTCGACGGTGTCGCCTCCGCCGTGCAGCTGGGCCGCTCCCGGCCCTTCGTGGTGGTCGTCCCCGAGTCCCCGTCCGGCACCGGCCACCCCTGCGACCTGGTCGCCGCCGCCCCGCAGGCGGTCGCCGACGACACCGCGCTGCGGACCGCCGTCGCCGCCGCCTTCCGGACGGCGCCGGCCGGCCCGTCCGGCTGGGGGGCGCTCGGCATCGAGGGCGGCGCCCCCTGCGCCGCGGCCGTCGGCCTGTCCCGCCCGGACCTGTACGGGGCGGCCGCCGCCGTCTCCGGCCGCTACGACACGGCGGCGCTCGCCCGGACGGGCGCCGAGGCCCCGGCCGGCGCCGCCCCCAGGCTGCTGCTCGCGGCTGCCAAGGCCGACACCTCCGGGCTGGACGCCGTCCGCAAGCTCCAGGCGGCCCTGAAGGCCGGCACCGGCCAGGCGGCCCGTGCCGACGTCAGCACCTCGGACATCGTGCAGGACTACACGCCGGACCGGGAGCGACTGCGGCTCGTCCGGGTCGCCGTGCAGTACCTCGCGGAGACACTCGCCAAGACCCCCTGACCCGGGGCGGCGGCCCTGGTCACCGCCCGGCGGCGCACTACCCTCGACCACACCACCCTGCACCCGTGCACTCCGAGGGGACCCACGCCATGCGCTCTGCCCAGCCGTCCGGACGACTGGCCGGACGACTGACCGGCCGCCAGGCCCGCCGCCCGCTGCGGGCGGCGGCCGCGGCGGCCGTGGCCGGCGGGCTGCTGCTGGGCGGCTGCACCTCGCAGGGCACCGGTGGCGGGCAGGCCTCGCCGCCCTCCTCGGACTCGCCGCCCACGGCGGCCACCGCCGCGGCGAACCCCGCCGCCACCCCGCTGGAGCCGCTCCCGGACGTCCCCGGCGGCTCGGCCGCACTCGCCGGGTACTACGCGCAGAAGCTCGACTGGCAGCCCTGCGACGACAGCTTCGAGTGTGCGACCTTCAAGGTGCCGCTCGACTACGACCACCCCGGCGACGGTGACATCTCCCTCACCGCGGCCCGTCGGCCCGCCGACGGATCGGGGCAGCGGATCGGCTCGCTGCTGCTGAACCCGGGCGGCCCCGGCGGCTCGGCCGTCGAGTACATGGAGGGCTCCGCCGCCTCCTACGACGCCGGGGTGCGCGCCGCCTACGACCTGGTCGGCCTCGACCCGCGCGGGGTCGGCCGCAGCAGTCCGGTGACCTGTCTGGACGGCGGGCAGATGGACGCCTACACCGCCGTCGACATCACCCCCGACGACCAGGCCGAGACGGACGCGCTGGTGGCCGCCGACCAGGGCTTCGCGGCCGGCTGCCGGCAGCGCTCCGGCGCCCTCCTCGGCCACGTCAGCACGGTGGAGGCGGCCCGCGACATGGACGTCCTGCGGGGCCTGCTCGGCGACGAGAAGCTCTCCTACGTCGGCAAGTCGTACGGCACCTACCTCGGCGCCACCTACGCCGGGCTGTTCCCGTCCCGGGTCGGCCGGCTGGTGCTGGACGGCGCGATGGACCCGTCACTCGACTCGGTCACCGGCAACCGCACCCAGGCCGGCGGCTTCGAGACCGCCTGGGCGGCCTTCGCCAGGGACTGCGTGAAGCGCGAGGGCTGCGCCGTGGGGAGCACCGAGCAGCAGGCGGGGGAGCAGCTCGACGCCCTGTTCAGGTCGATCGACGCGGCCCCGCTGCCGACCGACTCCGGCCGCCGGCTGACGGAGTCGCAGGCCACCACCGGTGTGATCGAGGCGATGTACGCGGAGTTCCTCTGGCCCGGCCTGCGCAGCGCGCTCGCGGACGCGAAGGCGGGCGACGGCACGGGGCTGCTCAAGCTCTCCGACTCGTACTACAACCGGGCCGCGGACGGCTCGTACCCCAACCTGATGTTCGCCAACATGGCGGTCAACTGCCTCGACCTCCCGGCGCCCTTCGCCGGCCCCGCCGACGTCCGGCAGGCCCTGCCCGCGTTCGAACAGACCTCCCCGCACTTCGGCCGCGACATGGCCTGGATGGCCCTCTCCTGCGGGTACTGGCCGGTCGGCTCGACCGGCGCCCCGCACACCGTCCGGGCGGCGGGCGCGGCGCCGATCGTGGTCGTCGGCACCACCCGGGACCCGGCGACCCCGTACGCCTGGGCGCAGTCGCTGGCCGGGCAGCTGGAGTCGGGCCGGCTGCTCACCTACGAGGGGGACGGCCACACCGCGTACGGGCGGCAGAACCGGTGCATCGACGGCGCCGTCAACACCTACCTGCTGACCGGGCAGGCGCCCGAACAGGGGAAGAGCTGCCCGAAGTAATTCGCACTTCAACGATCCCCTGTGCGGCAGGTACGATGACTCGCCCGTTTCCGTGCCTGCCCCAGGAGCCCCCCGTGCTCGGAGTCAACAACCTGGCGACGTACGTCCTCGGCGCCCTGGTCATCGTGCTGCTGCCCGGCCCGAACTCGCTGTACGTCCTGTCGGTCGCCGCCCGCAAGGGCATCCGTACCGGCTACAGCGCCGCCGCCGGGGTGTTCGTCGGCGACTTCACCCTGATCTGCCTGACCTCGCTCGGCGCCGCCTCCCTGCTGAAGGCCAACCCGGCCGTCTTCCTGGTGGTCAAGTTCGGCGGCGCCGCCTACCTGCTCTGGATAGGGGTGGGCATGCTCCGCGCGGCCCGCGGGCTCTGGCGCGAGCACCGGGTCGCGGCCGCCGCCGGACCGGACACCGAGCAGGCCGCCGCCGAGGCCGGCTCCGAGAACCCCTTCCGGCGGGCGCTGGTGATCAGCCTGCTCAACCCGAAGGCGATCCTCTTCCTGCTGTCGTTCTTCACCCAGTTCGTCGACCCCTCCTACGGGCAGCCGGCGCTGTCCTTCGCGCTGCTCGGCGGCGTCCTGCAGACCTTCAGCCTGCTCTACCTCTCGCTGCTGATCTTCGCGGGCACCACCCTGGCCGCCGCCTTCCGCCGCCGCAAGCGCCTCTCCGCCGGCCTCACCAGCGGCGTCGCCGTCCTCTTCGCGGGCTTCGCCGCGAAGCTCGCCGTCTCCTCCGCCTGACTCCCCGCCCCCGGTGATCCGCACACGCCTGCGAGGCCCGTGCGGATCACCCCGCGAAACTGTGTAGACTTGCCCGCGTTGCCGAGGCAATGATTGCCCCCCGGGGCAACCACACCCCGGCGGCGCCGCCTTAGCTCAGTTGGCCAGAGCAACGCACTCGTAATGCGTAGGTCTCGGGTTCGAATCCCGAAGGCGGCTCTGCGAAACCCCAGGACTCACTCGCCGTGACCTGGGGTTTTGTGTTTTCTCGGTGCGGCGCAGGAGCCCGGTGCGAACGCCCGGCGGTGCGCCGGTGGTACCCACGTCGTGATCCTTCCGGCGTGGTCGTGGAGGCCCTTCGAGCCCGCCGCGTGCTCCCGTGCTCCCGTGCTCCGGAACAGCGAACCACGTCCGGGGTGCCGTCCGCACCGGGGCGGTACCCCAGTGCGTTCTGCGGGCCGGGGGAGTGTGGGAACTGGGGTTGTTCCCCGGTGCGAACCGGGTGGCGCGGGTGATGTCCTGCAGTCGTCGCAGCCGGCACCGCCCCGCAACGCACCGGAAGGCCAGACCACATGACACCGGAACTCCTCACCACCGGTACCGCGAACCGCCGCTCGTTCCTCAGGACCGCGACCGCCGCGCTGGCGGTCCCCACCGCGGCCGCCCTCGTCGGCGGTGCGCTCCCCGGCACGGCGCACGCCGCCGAGTCGGCGGACCTCCCCGACTTCGCCCCCGTTCCCGCCGCTGCGGCGGGGCCCGCGCTCAACGCGCAGGGCTACTTCGTCGGCCGCATCAAGGGCAACCTCTACTGGGTGACCGACGCCTACTACCAGGCGATGTTCCTGAGCACCCGGGACGGCGTCGTGCTCGTCGACGCGCCGCCGACCATCGGCCACAACCTGCTGCGTGCCATCGCCGAGGTCACCCAGGCCAACGGCCGTCCGTCGAAGGTCACCCACCTGATCTACACCCACAGCCACGCCGACCACATCGGCGCCGCCGGCCTCTTCGGCAGGCGCGTCGTCCGCATCGCGCACAGCGAGACCCGGCGGCTGCTCCTGCTGGACGCCGACCCCAACCGGCCCGTCCCGACCGTCACCTTCGACGACCGTTTCGACCTGCACGTCGGCGGCGAACGCCTG
This sequence comes from Kitasatospora sp. NPDC057223, assembly GCF_042669755.1. Classification (NCBI taxonomy): domain Bacteria; kingdom Bacillati; phylum Actinomycetota; class Actinomycetes; order Kitasatosporales; family Streptomycetaceae; genus Kitasatospora; species Kitasatospora sp. NPDC057223. Next base: position 33,835 of record NZ_JBHUWW010000016.1, read on the forward strand.
GAGCTGGCCCACCACGGCCCCAACCACTCCCCGGACAACATCTTCGTCCACGCCCCCGACCACGCGACGCTGATGGTCGTGGACGTCCTCTACCCCGGCTGGGTGCCGTTCAGGAACCTCGCCGTCTCGCAGGACATCCCGGCCTGGGTGAAGGCCCAGGACATAGCCATGAGCTACCCGTGGACGACCCTGGTGGGCGGACACCTGGGCCGGCTCGGGGTGCGCGCCGACGGCGACGTGCAGCGGGAGTACGTCGCCGACCTCACCGCCGGCGTCAAGGCCGCGATGTCCCTCGACCCCACGCCGTACTTCCAGAAGTACGGCCCGGCCGGCAACTCCTGGGCGGTCTTCAAGACCTACCTGGACGCCGTCGCGCGGCAGGCGGCCGATCCGGTGATCGCCAAGTACACCGGCGTCCTCGCCGCTGCCGACGTCTTCACCCTCGACAACGCGGCCACGATGCTCGAGTCGCTGCGGATCGACTCCGGGCTGCTGGGCCCCTTCAGCACCCGCCCGTAACCCGCGCCCGTAACCGGGCCCTTCACCCCGGCCCCGGCCGGCCGCGACACGGACACACTGGGGTCTCTCCCCGGTACGAACGCCCCACGCGCCGTGTTGTGCTGGTCCGACACCGGGCACACGGCCGGACCGACCGCACCGAGAGGTCGCCATGACGACACCGATCCCCGTTCCCGTCATCTTCATCCACGGCCTGTGGCTGCACTCCACGTCGTGGGCACCCTGGCTCGACCTGTTCCAGCAGGAGGGCTACGCCCCGTCCGCACCGGGCTGGCCCGGCGACCCCGGCACCGTCGAGGAGGCCCGTGCCAACCCGGAGAGCATCGCCGACCACGGCATCGACGACGTGGTGGACCACTACGCGGCGATCATCCGGGAGCTGCCCGCCCTGCCCGTCCTGATCGGGCACTCCTTCGGCGGCATGATCGCGCAGAAGCTCCTCGGCCGGAACCTGGCGGCTGCGGCCGTCGCGATCGACGCCGCTCAGATCAAGGGCGTGCTCCCGCTGCCGCTGTCCGCGCTGCGGGCGACGCTGCCGGTGTTCAGGAACCCGGGCAACCGGCACCGGGCGGTCTCCCTCACGGCCGGTCAGTTCCGCTTCGCGTTCGGCAACGCGCTGTCCGAGGAGGAGTCGGCGGACCTGTTCGAGCGGTGGACGATCCCCGCGCCGGGCAAGCCGCTGTTCGAGGCCGCCGCCGCCAACTTCAACCCGCACTCGCCGGCCAAGGTCGACACCGCCAACGGGTCGCGCGGGCCGCTGCTGCTGATGACGGGCGGCAAGGACCACACGGTGCCGGAGGCCGTGGTCCGGGCCACCCTCAAGCAGTACCGGCACTCCGACGCCGTCACCGACATCACGGACTTCCCGGACCGCGGGCACTCGCTGACGATCGACAGCGGCTGGCGCGAGGTCGCCGGTACCGCCCTGAACTGGTTGCGGCAGCACTCCCTCTGACTCCGGACGACAACGGACCGACGAAGACCTTCCCCCACCTGGAGCACCCATGAAGCACCGTCATGCCTTATTCCGCCCGGGGTTCCTGGCGCCGGTGGCGATCGCCGCGGCGATCGGCCTCGGCGCCGCGGCCGTCTCCGCCGCGGTATCCGCCGCGGCCGAGCCCGGGGGCGCCGAAGCCCGGTCGGCCGCCCGCCTCGTCCCGGCCGGGTTCAGCGAGCACAAGGTGGCCGGCATCGACTACGTGATCGGCGGCCACGGACCGACCCTCGTCCTGCTGCACGGCTATCCGCAGACCTGGTACGAGTGGCGCGGCATCCTCCCGGCGCTGGCCGAGCACTACACCGTCATCGCGCCCAGCCTGCCCGGCGCGGGCAGGAGCGACGCCCCGGCGGACGGTTACGACAAGAAGACCATGGCCGCCGCCATCCACACCCTGTTGGTGCGGATCGGGTACTCACAGGACGTCCGGCTGGTCGGCCACGACATCGGCTCGATGGTCGCCTACGCCTACGCCGCTGCGCACCCGGGTGACGTGACGAAGCTCGTCCTCAGCGAGGCCCCGATCCCGGACCCGAGCCTCTACGGGTTCCCGTCCCTCACTGCGGACGGGCCGGGCGCCTGGAACTTCGGCTTCTTCTCCCTGGCCAACGGCCTTCCCGAAGGGGTCGTGGCGGGCCGCGAACAGGCCTGGGTGGGGGGTTTCATCGACAGTCTCGAAGTCCGCAAGGGCGCCGTCACTCCCGAGGACATCGCCGTGTTCGCCGGAGCCCTGAAGGACCCGGCCCACCTGGCGGCGAGCTTCAAGTGGTTCCGCGCCTTCCCCCAGGACATCGAGGACAACGCCGCCGGCAAGGAGACGAAGCTCGCCATGCCGGTCCTGGCGATCGGTGCGTCGGGCAGCCTCGGCGAGTTCGTTCCGGACCAGGTCCGCCAGTACGCGACGAACGTCACCGGCGTCGTCGTCCCCGACTCCGGGCACTGGATCTACGAGGAACGCCCCGCGGAGCTGACCCGGATCCTGCTCGACTTCCTCGGCCCCAGGTCGTGATCGCGCCCCTCGCCGGCCGCACCCGCCCCGAACTCCCGCAGACCGACCTTGAGAAGGGCTCCGCCATGCTCGAAATACCGTCCGTCCCGGTGCGCGGCTGGTTCCGGAAGCGTGTGGTGATCCCGGCCGCGCTGGCCGTCGCCGCGGTGGCAGTCCCGGCGGTCTCCCCGGCCGTCTCCTCGGCCTCTGCCTCGCCGGCGCCGGTTGCGGCGCAGTCGCGGCACTCGGCCAGGCCCACGGTCGTCCTGGTCCACGGCGCCTTCGCCGACTCCTCCAGCTGGAGTGCGGTCCTCGCCCGGCTCCGGCACGACGGCTACCCGGTCATCGCCGCGGCGAACCCGCTGCGGGGCCTGGACTCCGACTCGGCCTACGTCTCCAGCCTCCTGGCCACCGTCCCCGGACCGGTGGTGCTGGTCGGCCACTCCTACGGCGGTGAGGTCATCACCAACGCCGCCGTAGGACACCCGAACGTCAAGGCCCTGGTCTACGTCGCGGCCTTCGCTCCGGCCGAGGGCGAGAGCGCTGTGGAGCTGACCGGGCTGAACCCCGGCAGCCGGCTCGGCGCGGCGCTCGTCGTCCGGCCCTACGCGGTCGCCGGCGGCGCTGGCGCGGACGGCTACGTCGACCCTGCGCAGTTCCGCGCCGTCATGGCGGCCGACCTGCGGGCCGCCGACACGGAGCTGCTGGCCGCCGAACAGCGCCCGGTGGATCTGGCCGCCCTCCAGGCACCGAGCGGCGTCCCTGCCTGGAAGACGATCCCGTCCTGGTACCTGGTGGCCGGGGCCGACCAGGCGATCCCGGCCGCGACCGAGAGGTTCATGGCCGAGCGGGCCGGCGCCCGCACCGTCGTGGTCGACGGCGCGTCCCACCTGGTCATGCTCTCCCACCCCGGCCAGGTCGAGAACCTGATCGTCCAGGCCGCCGGGGCGACCGGCTGACCGGCTGACCGGCTGACCGGCGGACCTGATGACCGGCTGGCCGGCCTGATCGGCCTGATCGGCCGGACCGCCTGCTCCCGGTGTACGGCGCCGGCACCTTCCGGAGCTGCTGGTAGGCGGCCACCCTGTCCTGGTCGCTCTCGGTGGCCCGGGCGCCGCTCTCGGACCGGACCGACCCGGATCTGGACGAACGGGCAGCTCCCCGTCGCGCCCGCCCGACGGGTCGTAAAAGGGGCGGCCGGGACCGGCCGGCTCAGTGCTCGGGGAGCCGGACCAGGGTGGCGTCGTCGCTGACCAGGGCGCCGGCCTGGCTGTCGGTCATCGGCGGGGCGAAGAGGTAGCCCTGGCCGAGCGGGCAGCCCATGGCGGCCAGCAGGTCGCGCTGGGCGGTGGTCTCGATGCCCTCGGCGATGACCTGCACGCCGAGGGTGTCGGCGATCCGGGTGATGCCCTCGACCAGGGCGTACTGCTGCTGGGAGACGCCCAGGCCGTCGATGAAGGACTTGTCGATCTTCAGCAGGGAGATCGGGAACTCCCGCAGGTAGCTGAGCGAGGAGTAGCCCGTCCCGAAGTCGTCGATGGCGATCCGGACGCCGAGGTCGCTGAGGGTGGCCATGTCGGCGCGCACCCGGTCGTCGCGCCGCATCAGGACGCTCTCGGTGAGTTCGAGGATCAGGGAGTCGGGCTGGATGCCGGAGGTGTCGACGACCTCCCGGACGGTGTCGACGAAGCCGGCGTCGCGGAACTGGCGGGCCGAGACGTTCACGCTCAGGTGCAGCGGGGCGCGGCCCCGGACGGCGCGCGGGGCGAGGCTCTGGCGCTGCCAGCGGGTGGTCTCGGCGGCGGCGCGCTCCAGCACCCAGGCGCCCAGCGGGACGATCTGGCCGCTCTCCTCGGCGAGGGCGATGAACTCCTCGGGCGGGACCATCCCGCGGCGGGCGTGCGGCCAGCGGACGAGTGCCTCGAAGGCGACCAGTCCGCCACCCGCGAGGTCGACGATGGGCTGGTAGAAGAGGGTGAAGGCGGATTCGGAGATGGCGGAGTCGAGGCTCTCGTTGAGCTCGTGCCGTTCGGCCAGGCCGGCCTGGAGGGCCGGCTGGTACTGGCACCACTGGCGTTTGCCGCTGGCCTTGGCGGAGTAGAGCGCGAGGTCGGCGTGGCTGAGCAGCTCGGTCGAGTCGACGCTGTCCTCGGTGGTGGCGACGCCGATGCTGGCGGACACCCGGACGGCTCCGGCGCTGAGCCGGAACGGTTCGGCGAACGCGGCGAGCACGCTGTCGGCGATGCCGCCCACGTCGGCGGGGGTGCGGGCGTCCTCGACCAGGACGGCGAACTCGTCGCCGCCGAGCCGGGCCGCCGTGTCGGAGGTGCGCAGCGCCGTGGAGACCCGCAGGGACACCGCGACCAGGAGTTCGTCGCCGACACCGTGGCCCTGGGTGTCGTTGACCACCTTGAAGTCGTCGAGGTCGATGAAGAGCACGCCCGTCACGGTGCCCCGGCGCTCGCTGCGGGTGAGGGCGTGGCCGACGCGGTCCTGGAACAGCACCCGGTTGGCGAGCCCGGTGAGCGAGTCGTGGAAGGCCCGGTGGGTGAGTTCGCGTTCCATCTGTCGCTGGTCGGTGACGTCCCGCAGGGTGAGCACCAGGCCGCCGACGGTGGGGTCGTCGCGCAGGTCGTTGCAGCGCACCTCGACCTCGATGCTGTGCTGGCCGCCGTTCAGCAGCCGCCAGTGCTCGCGCGACTCGGAGCGGTCGCCGCGGCGCATCCGGGCGAGCGCCAGGACGATGGCGTGGCTGTCCTCGGGCGGGACGAGGTCGGTCAGCCGGGCGCCGACCGGGCCCGGGGGGCCGAGGACCCGCTCGGCGGAGGAGCTCGCGTACCGGACGCTGTCGTCCTCGTTGAGGATCAGGATGACGTCGGAGGCGCTCTGCACCAGGGTGCGGAAGTAGGCCTCGCTGTTTCGCGCGTTGATCTCCCGGCCGAGCCGGACCCGCTCGACGGCGAGGGCGGACTGCGCGGCGAGGATCTCCAGCGAGCTGCGTAACGCCGTCAGCTCCTGTTCGGTGCCGCCCACGATCAGCATGCCGACCAGCGAGTCGCCGGAGGGCCGCTTCTCCAGGGCCAGCGGGCAGACGAACGCCCGGGGCATGCCGTGCAGCAGGCCGGCCAGTTCGGCCCCGAACTCCGTCTCGAACACCTCGGCCGGCACCAGCCTGGGTCCCCGGGCGGCGGGACGGGCGGGCCCACCGGGCAGGGCCGGCAGGGGCTCGGCCACCGGGCGGTGGTCCTCGCCGAGGGCGAGCGTCGCCACGTGGTGCGGGGTGGCCGGCATCAGGGTGGTGACGGCCCGCCGGACGGCGCGCGCGACCTCGTCCACGGTGACCGCGGCGGTCAGGGCGGCCCCGGCGGCCCGCAGGACCCGCTCCCGGTCCAGTGCCCGCCGGTGTTCGAGCACCACGCCGGCCAGCCGGGCCAGCACCAGCAGGAACAGCACGGCCGAGAATCCGGCGATCACCCCGGCGTGGCTGGAGTCCCCCTGGGAGACCTCCAGCAGGAGCACGCCGGGGGCGATCAGTGAGGCGAGCGCCAGCAGGGCGATCCGCCCCCGGGTGATGTGGGTGGGCTGGACGGGGAGCGGCCTGGTCAGCTCCACCATGGACGGGTGCAGGGCGGCGGCGCCCCAGGCGGTGTAGAAGGCGGCCCAGCCGAGGTCGACGGGGGTGCCGATGTGCCAGGTGCCGTGCAGCTGGATCAGTCCGTACAGGACGTCGGAGACCAGCATGCCGACGGTGCCGGCGGTCAGCAGTTTGAGCGAGGTGCTCTTGCCGCCGCGCGGTACGAGCAGGCGCAGCAGGAGGGCCAGTACCACCACGTCCCCGAGCGGGTAGGCGATCGAGATGGCCTTCTGGACCCAGGTCAGCTCGGGGTCGCGGGCGTAGGGGAGGATCAGGTAGATCCAGGAGAGCAGGGCCAGGCCGACCGTGAGGGTGAGCGCGTCGATGATACTGCCGCGGTCCTGGTGGGCCGTGCGCCAGCGGATGAACCCGAGGACGCCGGCCGCGCAGAGCAGGTACTCGGCGAGATAGACGCCGTCGGCGATGGACGGGAAATCCGTCTGGCCGAGATAGTCGGTCTGGATGACCTGGACCACCTCGCCGGCCGTGAAACTGAAATTCGCGGCGGCCAGGAAATACCAGGGAAGCGCGTGCGCCGGGCGGTTGATACGGGCCCCGACGATGATGGCGGTGACGCCACTGAGCCCGATTCCCGTCCACCAGATGATGCGTTCGGCGGGATACAGGTAGTAGACGACCGTGAGCAGTGCCATCCAGCCGAAATAGCAGGCCATCAGGCGTTGTCGGCGAGGTGTCAACGCATTCTCCCCCTTCGCGGCGACGGGGCCGCGGGAAGGTCGATGCAGGTCGATGCAGGGAGGGTGGGGCCACCGGCCAGGGCCTGTTCATCATACACAGTTCGCGATTGGTCGATATAGTCGAGGAGTGGCCGCGAATGACGAGCGGCCGCGCACTGTCAGTATTCCCTCGTGTGCATTTCGAGGTCCCGACCGGTGAACACGTCGAAGAATTCCCGGACGCATTATTCAGGGCTGAAGTCCGTCCTGCTGAACGGCACTGGGCAGTACGGGATCTGGCCGGGCGACTTACCGTCCCCCGCCGGCTGGCACAGCGTGTGCGACTCGGCCCCGGCCGACCGCTGCCGGGAGGAGGTGCGGTCCCGCTGGGCGGACTCGTTGCCCTCCGCCGACGGCGTGCGCGACGGCGGCGTCCCGCCGCCGACCCTCCAGGCGCTGCTGCGCCGCACCGCCGCCCGCCGGCTCGCCGCCCCGGCCGTGGTCTCCGAGGACGAGGAGATCACCTACGGCGAGCTGGAGACCCGCAGCAACCGGCTGGCGGTCCTGCTCGCCGGCCTGGGCGTGGACCGGGCCTCGGTCGTCCCGGTCTGCGTCGAGCGGGGCGTCGAGATGGTCGTCGCCCTGCTCGCCGTGCTGAAGGCCGGCGCCGCCTTCCTGCCGCTCGACCCGGCGCACCCGGACCGGCGGCTGCGCCGGCTGGTCGAGGACGCCGACGCGCGGTTCCTGCTGACCACCTCCGACCACGCCTGGCGGTTCCGTACCTGCGGCGTCACGTCCGTCCTGGCCGATGCGCAGCCGGCCGACGGGGAGCGGCGCTCGGGCCTGGACCGGCGTTCGGGGCTGGACCGGCGGCTGGACGGGGCCGGCCGGCGGCCCGACGGGGAGCGGCGCTCGGGCGCCGAGCGGCGGGGCCCGGACTGCCGCAGCGCGCCCGTCCGGGACGTCTCGCCGGACGACGTCGCCTACCTGATGTACACCTCGGGCACGACCGGCACTCCCAAGGGCGTCCTGGTGGGCAACCGGGAGCTGACGCTCTCGCTCACCCGGACCGCCGAGGCGTACGGGCTGACCGAGGAGGACCGGGTGCTCCAGCTGGCCGCGCTCGGCTTCGACACCTCGGTCGAGCAGATCTTCACCCCGCTGCTCAGCGGGGCCACTCTCGTCCTCGGCGGCCGCCGGACCTGGGCGCCCAGCGAACTGCTCGACCGACTGGACCGCTTCGGCGTCACCGTGGCCGACCTGACCCCCGCCTACTGGCACCAGTTCCTGCGGACGGCGGAGCGCGACGGGCCCCGGGCCGCCGCCGGGCTGCGGCTGCTGGTCGTCGGCGGGGACACCGTGCACGCCGAGGACTGCCGCACCTCGCTGCGGCTGCTGCCCGGCACCCGGCTGGTCAACGCGTACGGCCTGACCGAGACCGTGATCACCTCCACCCTCTGCGAGATCACCGACGACCTGCTGGCCCCGGCACCGGCGCCGGTGCCGGTGGGGACCGCACTGCCGGGCAGTACGGCCTACCTGCTCGACGAGCGGCTGGGGCCGGTGCCGCCGGGCGGCCGGGGCGAGGTCTACATCGGCGGGGCGGCGGTGGCCCGCGGCTACTGGCGGCGGCCCGAGCTCACCGCGGAGCTGTTCCTGCCGGACCCCTTCACGGACATTCCCGGCGGGCGGATGTACCGGACGGGCGACACCGGGCGGCTGCGGGCCGACGGCCGGCTGGAGCTCTTCGGGCGGATCGACCACCAGCTGAAGGTGCTCGGGTTCCGGGTCGACCCGGGCGAGGTGGAGTCGGCGCTCGCGACGCACCCGGCGGTGGACCGGGCCTGGGTGATCCCGGTGGTCGGGCCGGGCGGCGGCCAGGTGCTGACGGCCTACTTCACCCTGCAGAGCCCGGCCCGGGCCGGGGACTTCCAGCGCGGCGTGCGGGCCTACCTGACGGCGCGGCTGCCGGAGCACATGGTCCCGGCCGCGTTCGTGCACGTGGACCGGCTGGCGGCGACGGACGGCAAGACCGGGGTGCCCGTGCCGCCGCCCGAGGAGCAGACCCCGGCGGGCGGGCGGACGGCGGTCGAGGCCGGGCTCGCCCACCTCTGGTGCGAGCTGCTGGGGCTCGACCAGGTCGGCCCGGAGGACGACTTCTTCGCCCTGGGCGGCAACTCGCTGATCGCGATGGAGATGCTGGCGCGGGCCCGGATCATGTTCGGCATCGGCGTCACCCAGATCCGCTTCCTGACCCGTTCGCTGCTGCACCACCCGACCCTGCGGGCCTTCGCCGAGGTGACCAGGTCGGCCCGGACGGGCACCCCCGGGGAGGCCTCGCAGCCGGTGGACTTCACGGCCGAGGCGGCCCTGGGCGTCCCCGTGCGCGGCGGCGGCGGGCGCGCGCCGCGCTGGCGGGATCCGGCCGAGATCCTGCTCACCGGGGCGACCGGGTTCTGCGGGGCCCATCTGCTGCGCACCCTGCTGGAGACCACCGGCGCCGAGGTGCACTGCCTGGTCCGGGCACCGGACGAGGCCCGCGGGCTGGAGCGGATCCTCGACGCCCAGCGCCGGTTCCTGCGCCGCGAGCCGGAGACCGGCCGGATCCGCCCGCTGGTCGGCGACCTGGCCGAGCCGATGCTGGGGCTGGCGCCGGAGCGCTTCGAGGCGCTGGCCGGGAGCGTCGACGTGATCCACCACTGCGGCGGGCAGGTGAACTTCATCTACCCGTACCAGGACCTGCGGGCGGTCAACGTGGGCGGCACCCGGGAGGTGCTGCGGCTGGCCGGGCACGCGCGGGCGATCCCGGTGCACTACCTGTCGAGCCTGGCGGTGCTGGCCGGGTTCGGGCCGGCGGGGGTGGCGCGGGTCACCGAGGACATGCCGCTCGGCCACCCGGAGCTCCTGTCGGTCGGCTACGTGGAGAGCAAGTGGGTGGCGGAGGCGCTGCTGCACAACGCGGCGGCGGCCGGGCTGCCGGTGGCGGTGCACCGCGTGAACGACGTCACCGGGGACCTGGCCACCGGCATGATGAACACCGGCACGGAGGTCTGCGCCCTGGTCAAGTTCCTCGCGGACAGCGGGGTCTGCCCGGACGTCGAACTGTGGCTGGACTTCGTGCCGGCCGACCGGTTCGCCCGGGCGGTCGCCCACATCGCCGGGCACATCCCGGCCGCCGGGGAGGTCTACCACCTCACCAACCCGCGCCACGCGCTGCTGGGCGAGCTGGCCGACCGTTTGCGCGCGCGCGGCCACCCGATCGAGCAACTCCCCTACCAGGCCTGGGTGCACCGGCTGGTGCGGTTCGCCGCCGGAAACCCGACGCACCCGATGACGCCGTTCGTCCCGCTGTTCGTGGACCGCTGCACCGGCGCGGACCTCTCCATCAGCGAGATGTACTTCCGGCCCACCCTGCCGCTGTTCACCCGGACCCGAGCGGAGCGCGCGCTGCGCGGCAGCGGCATCGAGTTCCCGCCGGTGGACGCGGATCTGCTGGACCTCTACCTGGACGGCCTCCAGGAGGTCGGATTCCTGGACCCGCCGGGGGCGTCGTGACGGCGGGAGGCGGTGGACGGTGAAGCGGTACCCGTCCTGGAGCGCGCTCGACCTGCGGGCGGCTCCGGCGGACGCCCCGGTGGCCTTCTGCGCCGACCTCCGCCCGGCCGGCCTGCTGGCCGGCTACCGGGCCGGTGCGTATCCGATGCCGGCCGAGGACGAGTACGCCCGCTACCTCAGCGAGGCCCGGTTCGAGGACGGCGTCGAGGCGGGCGATATCGCGGTCGTCGGCGGCGGCGACGGTGACGACGGCCGGGCCGGCGAGGTGCCGTACGACGTGGCCTGGTGGTCGCCGGACCCGAGACCGGTGATCGTGCCGGGGGAGGAGCGCCTCGGCCGGCGGCTGGCGCGGGCGCTGCGCAACCGGCTGGCGTGGTCGACCAGCGTGGACGCGGAGTTCGCCCGGGTGGTGGAGGAGTGCCGGGCCGGCCGCAGTCCGCGCTGGCTGACCGACCCGTTGAAGCAGGGCCTGTGCGGGCTGCACCGGGAAGGTCGTGCACACAGTGTCGAGGTCTGGGAGGACGGTGAGTTGATCGGTGGTGCCTTCGGCGTCCGGGTCGGACCGGTGCTCAGCCTGGACTCGATGTTCCACCGCCGCCCCGGCGCCGCCCGGGTCGCGATCGCCGATCTCGCCGCCCGGTTCGCGGCGGCCGGCGGCCTGCTGCTCGACGCGCAGTGGGACAGCCCGGCGGTCCGTGACCTCGGGGGCACCCTGATGCCCCGGGCCGGCTATCTGCAACTCCTCGGCTCCGGGCGGGGGTCGGCGCCGCGGGGCGGCCTGCGCCCGGCCGCCCGGCTGGGTGACCGGCCGCCCGGCGGCGAGGCGGGGTGACCCCTGCCCGGGGCCGCGGAAAGGGACGGAAAAGGCGCGGCAAAGAACGGCGGAGCCGCTGTGGCGGCGTCCACCGGAGGATCACAATCCGCACATGCCGTTGGGGCGGGCGGAGCTATGTTCTAGCATCCGGTCTATGACTGACGGCACGGAACACCCGGGCGGGGCCGCCGCCGCCCCTGGGCAGGACTCCAGGTACCCCCAGCCCACCCCGCCCGACACCCAGGTGCCGGAGCAGCCCCGACCCCAGGAGCCCGGCGCCTTCGGCGCGCCCGGATCCGGGCCGGCCGTGCCCGGCCAGGCGGGTCCGCAGCCGGGAGCCCCCGGCGGGTACGGCTATCCGCCGCTGCCGGGTGCGCCGGGGGCCTACGGGTACCCGCAGCCGCCGGCGCCCGGCGGGTACGGCTACCCGCAGGGCCCCAACCCGTACCAGGCGCAGCCGCCGGCCCCGGAGCCGTCGCCGTTCCCGCAGTCCGCGTTCCAGCAGCCGCCGCCCGCGCAGCAACAGCAGCAGCCCTACCAGCAGCCCGGCTTCCCGCAGCAGTTCGCGCCGCCCGTGCAGGGCGGGCCGGACTGGGACGCGCTGGCCGCCCGCAACGACGTCGACTCGCGCCGCAAGCGTCGGCTCTGGACGGGCGGGATCATCCTGCTGGCCTGCGTGCTCGGCGTCGGCGTCGGCACCGTGGTCATCAAGGGCAAGGACAAGGGCGGCACTCCGGTCGCCTCGGCCTCGCCGAGTGCCCCGGCGTCCGGCGAGGCCTCCGGCGGCGCGTCCGCCAGGCCGGGCAACGAGCCCACCGTGGCCGGGCAGCCGGGCTTGCTCGCGGACCACTCCGGGCAGGCGAACGTCGCCCTCGGCCCGGACGCCCTGGTCAGCAAGGTGTCGGACGGCTACGTCCTGCGGCTGCGCAGCAACCCCAACTCCTTCGCGCAGTCGGCCAACCAGATCATCGACGTCAGCCAGAGCTTCAGCGTCTCGGCCTGGGTCTACAACGAGGCTCCGGGCGGCTCCCGGACGGTGCTCAGCGAGGGCGACGGTGCCTCGTTCTCGTTCGAGCTGGGCCGTGACGAGATCAACGGCAAGCTGGTGTGGGCGTTCCGGGTGCAGACGGCGGAGGGCGGTGCGGACGGCACGACCGTCCAGACCGTCGCCGAGAGCCCCAACACCGTCAACACGTGGGCGCTGATCACCGCGACCTACGACGCCGAGCAGCGCACCATCGCGCTCTACGTGGACGGTGCTCCGGCCTCCTCGGCGAAGGTGCCGGGCATCTGGTCCGGCCCCGGGCCGCTGCAGTTCGGCCGCAGCCGCCACCACGGGATCTGGGGCAACTACTGGGCCGGCGTGGTCGGTCACATCCTGGTCTGGAACCAGCCGCTGACCGCGCCGCAGGTCGCCAGCCTGAAGAACGGCGGCACCGGACTGACGGCCAAGCCGACCGCTTCCTGGCTGGTCGGCTGACGCCCGATCGACCGAGCCGGGTCGCCGGCCGTGGACGGTGACCCGTCCGTGGCCCGGCGGCCCGGTTTCTTTCTGCGCCGGGAGCTGTGCCCATGTCACCCGGCGGGTCGTCATAGAATGGCGGGGAAACGGCAGGGAAAGATCGAATTCGTCGGGAGAGAGCGATTTCCGACGCGATTCCACCGTGCGCGTACCGATCCGCCGGCCGGCCCGACGTCCTGGCAGCCGATCGCGATCCGGCCCACCGGGGGCGCGGGGCAGCGGTGCCGGCGGGTGCGGGCGAGGGGGCTGCCGATCCGTCAAGCGCCGTCCCGGGGTAATCTCACCCCCGTCCACAGCAGCCACTCGGGGGGCACTACGTGAACACGCTGTCCATTGTCATTCCCGCGCTCAACGAGGCGTCAAACCTACCCACCGTGATGGCCTCGGTGCCGGTGTCCGAACTCGCCGCGGCCGGTTGGCAGACCGAGGTGGTCGTGGTCGACAACGCCTCCACCGACGACACGGCCGACGTGGCCCGCTCGCTCGGGGCCCGGGTGGTGTCGCAGCCGCGGCGCGGCTACGGCAACGCCTACCTGGCGGGATTCGACGCGGCGACCGGCGACGTGATCGCCACCGGGGACGCGGACTGCACCTACCCGTTCGACTCGCTGCCGGACCTGCTGCGGACTCTGGTCGACCAGGACATCGAGTTCATGACGACCGATCGGCTGCGCCGCGAGAACCGCTCGGCGATGAAGGCCTCGCACACGGTGGCCAACCACGCGCTGAGCGCCCTCAGCCGGGTGCTGTTCCGCAACGGCCTGCGTGACTCCCAGTCGGGAATGTGGATATTCCGCCGCCACGTCTGGCACGGCCTCGACGTCCGCTCCCCGGGGATGGCCTTCTCGCAGGAGATCAAGAACGCCGCGACGCGGGCCGGCTACCGCTTCCTGGAGGTGCCGATCGAGTACCGCACCCGGGGCGGCGAGGTGAAGCTGAACGCGCTGCCGGACGGCATGGCGAACCTGCGCCAGCTGTTCTCGCACCGCTTCCGGCGGTCCGCGGCGCAGCCGGCGGTGGCGGACATGGCCGCGAAGACCCCGCGGTCAGAGCAGTACGAGGCGGTATGACCGACTCGTCCCCCCGGGCGTCCGGATCCGCCGGGTCGTCCAGGGCCGCCAGGCCGGGCGCGACCGGACGGACCGGCAGACGCGCCCGCCCCGCCGGGCCGGGCCGGGCCGCCGCGACCGCAGAGGCGGCCGGAACCGCCGTCGCCGAGGACCGCCCGGACGACAGCCCCGAGGAGGGCGTGGCAACCGACGAGCCCGCGGCGGCCGAGGAGGCCGAGGAGCCGGAGGAGCCCGCCGTCCGCGTGCCACGGCCCCGGGCCGGGCGGGTGGGCGCCGCGCGCCGCCGCCGGCGCCGTGGGCCGAGCCTGCGGGGCCGGGTGACCGCGGCTCTGCTCGCGGGTGCGCTGGCCCTCGTGCTGGGGGTGGTGGCGTGGTCCGTGCCGTCGACCCGCAAGGTCCTGCTGGAGTCCTTCACCGAGCGGCCGCGGCCGTACGCCGAACTGTTCTTCACCAGCTCCCCGAGCTTCGAGGGGGCCACCGTGCTGGTGCCGCTGGCGGTCACCGACCACGGCGAAGGCGCCAAGGGCTACCAGATCAAGGTGACGCTAGAATCGCCCACCGGAGCGGCCGTGGCCACCACGACGGTCAAGCTGGAGGCCCACTTCGGCGCCCCGGTGCCGGTCGTCGCGAAGCTGCCGGCGACGGGCGACGTGGCCATGCTGCGGGTCGCCCTGGTCGGTCACCCGCAGACGCTGCACTTCCGTTTCGGAAGCGCTCAGCCCCCCAAGCCCTGAGGGCCCAGCATGCATGACGACCGAGCCTCTGCCCAGGGAGCCTGATGCGCACCATCCTGCAGGTGACCCCGTACTACCCGCCGCACCTGGGCGGGCTGGAGCGCGTGGTGGAGCACCTCGCGAAGCAGCTCGGGCAGCGCCACGACGTCCGGGTCGTCACCACCGTGCTCGGGGCCGGCGGCGCGCCGAGGCGCTCCCGGGAGGGCGGTGTGGGCGTGCGCCGGCACCGCGCCGTCGAGGTCGCGCACACGGCGATCGCGCCGGGCCTGCCGCTCTCGCTGCTGCGCGCCCCGCGGTCGGCCGTGCTGCACCTGCACTGCGCGCACGCCCTGCTGCCCGAACTGGTGGCGCTGACGGCCCGGCTGCGGCGCCGCAGGTTCCTGCTGCACTTCCACCTCGACGTGGACGCCTCCGGCCCGCTGGGCAGGCTGCTGCCGCTGTACAAGAAGCACGTGTTCGGCCGGGTGATGCGGGCCGCCGCGGCCGTCGTCGTGCTGACCGGGAGCCAGGCCGCGTTCGTCCGCGAGACGTACGGGGTGCCCGCCGAGCGGGTGTTCGTGGTGCCGAACGGCGTGGGTGAGGCGTACTTCATGCCGGTGCGCGAGCCGCGGCCGGACGACGGGGAGCCGTTGCGGCTGCTGTTCGTGGGCCGGCTCGGCGCGCAGAAGAACGTCGCCCGCCTGCTGGACGCGATGAGCCTGCTGCGCCGGCCCGTCCGGCTGCGGGTGGTCGGCGACGGCGAACTGCGCGGGCAGCTGGAGGCGCAGGCCGCCCGGCTCGGGCTGACGGGGGTGGAGTTCTCCGGCGGGCTGCTGGGCGACGAGCTGGTCGCCGCGTACGCCGGGGCCGACGCGTTCGTGCTGCCCTCCGACAAGGAGGGCATGCCGCTGGTCGTGCTGGAGGCGATGGCGGCCGGGCTGCCGGTGGTGGCCACCGCGGTCCCGGGGACGGCCGAACTGCTGGACGGGGTCGGGCTGCTCGCCGAGCCCGAGCCCGCCGCGCTGGCGGCGGCGATCGACGCCCTCGCCGGTGACCGTGAGCTGCGCGGGCGGCTCGCCCGGCGCAGCGCCGAGGCGGCCCGCGGCCACTCCTGGGACGCGGTGGCGGCCCGGGTCGAGCAGGTCTACGCCGAGGCCGGGATATGACCGTGACCGCCCTGCTGCGCGGGCGCCTCGGGGTGCTCTGGAGCATCGCCCTGGCCTGCGTGCTGGAGATGGTCCCGGGCCTGCCGGGCCTGCCGCTGACGCTGGCCGGCCTCTGGCTGCTGGTCGGCGCGCCGGTGCTGCTGTGGCGCGGCGTCGCCTCGCGGGTGGTGTCGGGCCGGGACAGCAGCCTGATGCTCGCGGTCGGCCTGGCGGTGATCACCGACATCGTGGTCGCGCTGGGGGTGAACACCCTGCTGCCGCTGTTCGGCATGGCGCATCCGCTCACCCGGGTGTCGATCGCGGGGGCGACGGCGATGACGCTGATCGTGATCGGCGCGTTCGTCCCCGAGGAGGAGCGGGCGGCGGCCTCCCGCCGCAGCGGTACGCCGCCGGGCCTGCTGCCGGTGCTCGGGCTCGGCGCCCTCGCGCTGGTGCTGTCCGTCGCGGGGCCGATCCGGCTGAACAACGGCCTGAGCGGCACGGTCAGTACGTTCGCGCTGGTGGCGGTCGCTGGGCTGCTGGTGCTGCTGATGGTGCGCCGCCGGCGCTACCCCGTGGCGGTGCTGGAGACCGGACTGTTCACGGCCTCGGCGGCGCTGCTGCTGCTGAACTCGCTGCGCGGCTGGTTCATCAACGGCCACGACGTCCAGCGGGAGTACGAGTACTTCCGGCTGACGCTCGGCGGTTCGCTCTGGGACGTCGGCACCTACCCCGACGCGTACAACGCCTGCCTGAGCATCACCATCCTGCCGGTGAGCGTGGTGCGGCTGACCGCGATCCCCGACCTGTACGTCTTCAAGCTGCTGCTGCCGCTGCTGTTCGCGCTGACCCCGGTGCTGGTGCACCGGGCGGTGCGCAACGTGGCGCCGCAGTTCGTGGCGCTGCTGTCGGCGGTGTACTTCCTGGTCTTCCCGACCTTCTTCACCGACATGACCTTCCTGGGCCGGCAGGAGGTCGCGTTCCTGCTGCTCGGCTGCGCGATGGTGGTGCTGACGGACGCGGCCCGGCCGGTCCGGTCACGGCGGCTGATGTTCAGTGTGCTGATGGCCGGCTGCGTGCTCTCGCACTACTCGACGACGTACGTGGTGGTCGCCACGATGGGCGTCGCGCTGGCGACCGACCTGGGGTGGCGGCTGGTGTCGCGGCGCGGGCGCAGGCGGGTGCGGCGGCGCAGCCGGCACAGCGAGACCCGGGGTTTCGTGACCTGGTGGATGGTGGCCGTGCCGGCCGTGCTGGCGCTGGTCTGGGCGGGGCCGGTGACGCACACCAGCGTGCAGTTGCAGAGCACGCTGGGCACCGTCGTGCAGAACCTGGTCCACCCGGGGCAGGCGAAGAGCGGCTCCTCCGACACCTCGTACAGCCTGTTCGGCGGCCGCAAGGTCACGCCGGAGGAGCGGCTGCGCGACTACCGCGAGGAGACGCTGCGGAACACGGTCGCCCAGCGCGCCGACGGGGACTACCTGCCGGTGGAGGCGGTGGACCCGTACCCGACGCCGGCCGTCACGCAGCCGGACCAGCCGCTCACCGCGGCGGGCCGGGCCCTGCAGGGGCTGGGCGTGAGCGTGCCGGGGCTGAACGGGCTGCTCCGGCAGGGCGCCGCGCTGCTGCTCCAACTGCTGGTGGTGGTCGGCTTCGTGGTCGCGGTCCGCGGGCGGCGCCGGTCGTTCCGCCCGGCCCGGGACCAGGTCACGCTGACCGTCGGCGCGCTCGCCATGGTGGCGCTGTTCACGCTGCTGCCGCAGCTGTCGGTGGACTACAGCGTGCTCCGCGCCTTCCAGCAGGGGCTGTTCTTCTTCGCGCCGTTCCTCGCGGCCGGCACCCTGTGGGCGCTGCGCTGGGCCGGGCACCGGACGGTGCCGATCGCCTGCGCGCTGGTCACCACGCTGTTCCTGGATCTCACCGGGGTCGTCCCGAAGGTCCTCGGCGGCTACCCGGCGCAGTTGCAGCTCAGCAACTCCGGCCAGTACTACGACATCTACTACACGCACCCGGCGGAGCGGGAGGCGGCGTTCTGGCTGGAGCAGCAGATCGCCCACGACCCGCGGCAGTTGCTGCAGACCGACCGCTACAGCTTCAGCCGGCTGCAGACCCTGATCACCGGCCCGGCGCAGGGCGACGTCTTCCCGACGCTCACCCGGACGAACTCGTACATCCTGCTCGGGACGACGACCGTGCGGAAGAACGAGGTGACGGTTTTCTACCAGGGCGACCTGGTGACCTACCGTTATCCGGTGGCGCTCCTGGACGCGACCAAGAACCGGATCTACAGCAGCGAGGGAGCGGTGATCTACCGATGAGCGGGCCCGACCGGACAGCCCGGCCCTACCGGGTGCTGCTCGTCAGCCACTACTACCCGCCGCACCTCGGCGGCATCGAGAACGTCGTCCGCCAGGAGGCCGTCCACCTGGCGGCCCGCGGCGTCGACGTCACGGTGCTGACCAGCGGCGAGCGCGGCAGCGTCCGGCAGGAGGACGGGGTGCGGGTGGTCCGCGTCGCGGCCTGGAACGGCGCGGAGCGGGCCGGGGTGCCGTTCCCCGTGCTGTCGCCCGCGGTGCTGGCCGCCGCGCTGCGCTGGGCCCGCCGGGCCGACGTCGTCCACCTGCACGACTGCCTCTACCTCACCTCGTGGACGGCGGGCCTGGCCGCCTTCCTCACCCGCACCCCGCACGTGCTCACCCAGCACGTCGCCATGGTGGAGCACCCGTCCGCCCTCGTCCGCGGGGTGCAGCGGGCCGTCTACGCGGTGGCGGGCCGGGCGCTGCTGCGCCGGGCCCGGCGGGTGCTGACGCTCAACGCCTCGGTGGCCGCGTTCGTCGGGGAGTACGGCGCCCGGGCCGAGCGGCGGCGGCACCTGCCCAACGGCGTGGACACCGCGCTGTTCCGGCCCGCCGAGGGCGCGGAGGAGCGCCTGCTCGCCCGCAAGCGGCTGGGCCTGCCGGCTGACCGGACGCTGGTGCTGTTCGCCGGCCGCCTCGTGCCCAAGAAGGGCTACGACCTGCTGCTGGCGGCCCACGACGGGACGGACCGGTACGACCTGGTGTTCGCGGGCGACGGCGACGCGCAGGCGCTGGCCGGGCGCCCCGGCGTGCACCACCTCGGCACGCTCGCTCCGGAGCGGCTCGCCGAGGCGTACCGGGCCTGCGACGTGTTCGCCCTGCCGTCCACCGCCGAGGGGTTCCCGCTGACCGTGCAGGAGGCGATGGCCTCCGGACTGCCGGTGGTGACCACCGACGACCCCGGCTACGCCCCCTACCGGCTGGACCGCGAGCGGGTCATGCTGCTGCCGAGGGACGCCGCCGTACTGCGCGGCGCGCTGGCCGCGCTGGCCGCGGACGAGCCGCTGCGCGCCCGGATGGGCCGGTACTCCCGGGACTGCGCCACGACCGCGTTCGGTTGGGAGGAGCACGTGAGCGCGCTGCTCGGCCACTACCAGGACGGGCCGCCGGTGGAGCCCGCATGAGAGGGCTCGCCCGGCCGCTGACCGAGGTGGCCTTCGTGCACGGCCTGCTCGGCTGGCTGTACGTGGCCGCCTGCGCGGCGACCCGGCCCGAGGAGCTGGACGTGGCGGTCGCCACGCTCTTCCCGGTGCGCCGCGACACCTTCGGGGCCGCCTGCTTCGCGCTGTCCGCGCTGGCGGCCTTCGCGCTCCAGGTGCGCGGCGCCGGCGGCCCCGCGCCGTGGCGCCCGGCCCGCCCGGCGCGGCGCGGCCCGGTCGACGCCGCTCTCCGTACGGTGGTCGGCTACACGCTGCTGACCTGGGCCTATCTCTGCGTCAACTCGCTGACCCACCCGGAGACCATCGCCCGGCAGTTCACCCACTTCGCGTCCGTGCCCTCGGAGGGCACGACGGCGGCCGTCTGCTTCGCGGCCTCCGCCGCCGCCCTGTTCGCCCTGCGGGTGCGCGGGGCCCGGCCGGTCCGGCATGGGTAGCCGCCGCGGCGGCCGGCACGCCCGGCCCCGCGACCAGGTGTACCGCAGCTCGTTCTTCCTGCTCGCGTCCTCGGTGACGACGGCCGGCCTGGGCTTCCTGTTCTGGGTCGTGGTGGCCCGTTTCTACAGCCCCGAGCAGGTCGGGGTGGCCACCTCGCTGATCTCGGCGACCTCGCTGCTGTCCTACCTCAGCCTGTTCGGCCTCAACAGCACGCTGGTGCGCTTCCCGGCGCCCGACTTCGCCCGCAACGGGCAGTTCACCCAGTCGATCGTGCTGGTCGCGGGCACGGCGTGCGCGGCCGGGGTGATCTACCTGGCGGGCCTGCCGCTGTACGGGCAGAAGCTGGTGCACATCCGGGACCACCTGTGGCTGGCCGCGGCCTTCGTGCTGTTCTGCGCCTGCGCCGCGGTCAACCAGCTGACCGACTCCGTCTTCATCGGCGCCCGGATGCCGCAGTACAACGTGCTCGTCGACGGCCTGCTCCAGGGCCTCACCAAGCTCGCCCTGCCGGTCGCCCTGGTCGGCTTCGGCGCGGTCGGCATCGTCGGCTCGACCGGCGGCGGCTACGCGGTCGCCGTGCTGGCCTCGCTGGTGCTGATGCGCCGCCGGCTCGGTTTCCGCTTCGACTTCCGCACCCGGGGCACCCGGCTGCGCGAGCAGCTGAGCTTCTCCGTGGCGAGCTACGTCTCCAGCCTGCTCAACCTGCTGCCGCTGATGGTCGTCCCGCTGATCGTGCTGCAGCAGCTGGGCGAGGCGGCGGCCGGCTACTACTACGTGGCCTTCCAGATAGCGAGCCTGCTGCACGCGGTGTCCGCCGCCGTGGGGGAGGCGCTGTTCGCCGAGGTCTCCTCGGACGAGTCCCGTTTCGCGGAGCTGCTGCGGCGCTCCGCGCTGATCACCGCCGCCGTCCAGGTGCCGGCGGTGGCCGTGGTGGCGGTGGGCAGCGGCCTGCTGCTGCGGATATTCGGCGGCGAGTACGCGGCGCGGGCGCAGGGCCTGCTCGTGGTGCTGGCCCTCGGGGCCCTGGCCGTCGCGTTGAACACCTGGGCGAGTTTCTCCCTCAAGCTGGCCCGGAAGCTGAAGCACCTGATCCTGAGCAACGTGGTGTACGCGGTGGTGACCATCGGCCTGGCCGCCGCGTGGGCACCGCGCGGCCTGGTGTGGCTCGGCTGGGCCTGGGGCGTGGGCAACCTCGCCTCCGGCGTGTACGCGGCCGTCGCGCTGTTCGCCGCGCGGGCCGCCGCGCCGCTGCCGCCCCCCGCGCCCCGGCCGCAGCAGTACCAGGAGCAGCACCCGCTGCAGTACCAGGAGCAGCACCCGCTGCAGTACCAGGAGCAGTACCCGGAGCAGCCGGCAGCGCCGCCGGCCGGGCCGCCGTCCCAGGCGCCCCGTACCCGGCTCCCGGGGCCGGAACTGATCCCAACCGAGGGACACCACCGATGAAGATCGTGGTCATCAACGCGTACGTTCGGGAGAACGCCGGGGATGCCGCTCTGCTCGCGGTCTGCCTGCGGCACGTCCGGGAGGCCTACCCCGGCGCCCGGCTCAGCATCGCCGGGATGGAGGACCGGACGGTCCACCCGTCGTTCGAGGGCGTCGAGAACCTCGGCTCGATCCGCCGTCACGTCGCGGACGGCGGCGTCTCACTGGCCCGCCGCGTGCTGCGCAAGCTCCTGGTCGCCCCGGTGGCGGTGACCGCGCTGCTGCTGCCGCGGGCGGCCTGCCGGCTGCTGCTGCGGCTGCTGCCGGTGGAGGCGCGCCGGGAGGCCGACGCCGTCTCCCGGGCCGACCTGGTGGTCTCGATGGGCGGCGGCTACCTGCTGGCGCGGCCCGGTCCGGACGGCTACCAGAACGTCTTCTTCGTCCTCCTCCCGGCCCTCATCGCGCAGAAGGCGCGGGTGCCGGTGGTGTTCGCCCCGCAGTCGTACGGGCCGTTCCCGGCCGCGGCGCAGCGCCGGCTGGTGGGGCGGGTGCTGCGCCGCGCCGCCCTGGTGCTCGCCCGCGAGGACGTCAGCGTGGAGCTGCTGAAGGAGTGCGGGGTGCCCGCCGGGCAGGTCCGGCGGGCCGCCGACGCCGGTTTCGCGTTCGCCCCCGAGCCGGCCGCGGACTGGCGCTCCCGGCTCGCCGCCGACGGCCGGCAGCTGGTCGGGGTGACCGCCCGGCGCTGGCTCGCCCCGGCCGAGCAGGAGCGCTACGAGCGGGCGCTCGCCGCGACGGTCGACGCGCTCCAGGAGGACGGCGCGCAGGTGGTGCTGATACCCCAGGTGACCACGGACTACCTGGGCGACGACGACCGGATCGTCGAGCGCCGGATAGCGGGCTACTGCACCAGCGCCCCGCTGCGGATCGACGAGCGGCTCGACTACCGCGAACTCAAGGGCCTGTACACCGAGTGCTCGCTGCTCGTCGGGACCCGCTTCCACTCGGTGATCTTCGCGCTGACCAGTGGCGTCCCCTGCGTCGCGATCGAGTACGAGCACAAGACGAGGGGCATCATGGCCGACCTGGGGCTGGAGGAGTGGGTGCTGCCGATCGCCGAGGTGACGGCTGCCCGGCTGTGGGCGCTGGTGGCCCGGCTGCGCGCCGACCCGGCGGCGTACCGCGCGCTGCTCCAGCAGCGGATCCCCGGCTACGTCCAGGAGGCGGAGCAGTTCCGCGAGTTGCTGCGGGAGCTCGGTGACGCCCGCCCGGCCGGCCGCGAACTCGCGCGGGCCGGCGCGTGAGCGCCCGCGCCGGAGGCCGCCGTACGGTGGCGGTGGTCTCGCCGTACTACCCGCCCAAGATCGGCGGGGTGGAGAACTACGCGGCCCGGATCGCCGCCGCGCTCGCCGCGACCGACGACCTGCGGCCCGTCGTCATCACCACCCGCCCCGCCGGGCTGCGCACCACGGTCGCCACCGAGGACGGCGTGCAGGTGGTCCGGCTCGGTGCCTGGCTGCGGCTGTCCAACACGCCGCTCAGCCCGCTCTGGCCGCTGCAACTGCGGTACTGGCTGCGCCGGACGGGCGCCGAGGTGGTCAACGCGCACGCCCCCGTCCCCGGGCTGGCGGACCTCGCGGTCGCCTGCGCGGGGGCGCGCCCGGCCGTCCTGACGTACCACGCCGGCTCGATGCACAAGGGGGAGCCGGGCAGCGGACTCGCGGACCGCCTGATCGGCGGGTACGAACGGCACGTCCTGCCGAGGGTGTTCCGGCGGGCCCGCACCCTGGTCGCGGTCTCCCCGGTGTCGCTGGCCGCCGGCCACGGCCACGCGGTCGAGATCACCCCGGGCGTGGACACCGCCCGCTTCACCCCGGGCGCACCGGCCTCGCAGCGCCCGCGCACGGTGCTCTACGTCGGCCGGATGGACCGCACGTCCGCCTGGAAGGGCGTCGACGTGCTGATCCGCGCGTTCGCGGAGCCGGGCGGCCCGCCGGGTGCCCGGCTGCGGCTGGTCGGCGGCGGCGACGCCGTCCCCGATCTCCTCCGGCTGGCTGCCGAACTAGGCGCCGGCGACCGGGTGCAGGCCGTCGGCGAGCTCACCGGCGAGGCCCTGGTCACCGAGCTGCGGACCGCCGCGGTGCTGGCGCTGCCGTCCCGCACCGAGGCCGAGTCCTTCGGGATGGCCCTGGTGGAGGCGATGGCCTGCGCCACTCCCGTGATCGGCTCAGAGGTGGGCGGCATCCCGCACGTCGTGACGGACGGCGACACCGGCCTGCTCGTCCCGCCCGGTGACCCGGCCGCCCTGGCGGCCGCCTGCCGCAGGCTGCTGGAGGACTCCGCGCTCGCCGACCGGCTGGGCGCGGCCGGCCGCCGCCGGGCGGAGGAGCGCTACGCCTGGGACGGCCTGACGGAGCGCTACGCCGAGCTGTTCCGGGGGCTGTAGCGGGGCCGGGCGGCTACTGCTTCTGCTGCTTCTGCTGCTTCTCGTACGCGGCGATGGCGGAGCCGAACGCGTCGAGGGAGGGCTTCGGGGAGCCGTCGTAGCGGCGCAGGCCGTAGAACAGGGAGCGGTGCGCCCGGTCCTTGTCGGTGCCCGCGTCCTGGTCGGCGAACCAGAAGACGGCCTCCACGTGCCGGTTGGCGGCCGAGGCCGGGATGGTGTCGGTGGCGATCGCGGCCTGGAACTCCTCGGTCACGTGGGTGGCCGTGTCCGCCGCGTTCGACTTGCCGTCGGCGGCCGTGCCGGGACCGTCGGTGGGGGCGCCGGTCTCGGTGAGCCAGATCGGCAGGTCGGGCGTGCCGTACTTGTCCAGCACCGCGACGAGGTTGTCCTTCGCGGTGCTGATCTGCTCGAAGGCGGTGCCGTAGGTGGTCCGCGCGCTCGGCAGGTCCGGGTAGGTGTACGGGTGGTAGCTGATCGCGTCCACCATCCGGTTGGCGCCGAGCTTGGAGACCTCGGTGAGGAAGTCGGTCTGCGAGACGTACGCCTTCTCCGGGTTGGTGCCGACCGCGGCGAGGCCGCCCATCAGGACGTACGCCTTGGGGTCGGCGGCCCGCAGGGCCTTGGAGGTGACCTCCAGCAGCTTGGTGTAGGCGGCCGGGTCGGGCTTGGGGGCCCAGAACGGGATGTTCGGCTCGTTCCAGATCTCCCAGGTGTGCACCCCCATCGGCGCGTACCGCTGCGCGGCGTCCTCGGCGAACGCGGCGAACAGGGCGGGGTCGGCCGGCGGGCATGACGCGTCGTCACCCTGGCAGCCGGCCTTGCGGGCCCAGGCCGGGGTGTAGGCGATGGTGGGGAGGACTTCGAGCTTGCGGTCGCGGGCGGCCTTGACGACCCGGTCGAAGCGCTGCCACTCGTAGTGCTTGGAGTTCTCCGGCTGGATGTTCTTCCAGGACAGGTCGACCCGCACCCACTTGGCGCCGGAGTTGGCGGCGTCGTCGAGTCCGATCGCGAGGTCCTTGTCGGACTTCCAGGTGAGGGTGTCCCCGTACGCGATGCCGATGTGGAGCTGACGGCCGTTCGACGCCTGCGCGGCGGCCGGGCCGCTCTCGCCGCCCGCCGGGGCCGGGGCCGAACTCGTGCTGCCCGGGGCGGAGTCGGACGGCGCGACCGCGGACGGCGAGTCAGTGGCGACGATCGTCGCGACCGCGGAAATCACGAACGCGACCACCGCAACCAACAGTCGCTGTCGTCTACCGGAAAGCTTCCCCATGGCGCACAGCCTAGGCGAGCCCCTCCGGGCCGGTGAAGGAGGGCCACGGATGCCTGTTCGAGCCGGCCGGGCCCGCGGACGTCGCGGCGGCCGGTCGGTCCTCCGGGCAGGCGCCGGGCAGTCGTACGCTCGGTGGTGTGAGCGAAGAGAGCCAGACGCAGCGCCCGGACGAGGCGGGGACGGGATTCGAGCGGGGCACGGACGGGCCCAAGGTGATCGTGGCGGGCATGGACGGCTCCGCCGCCGCTGCCCGCGCCACCGCGTACGCGGCCGGGCTGGCCCGTCGCCAGAACGCGCTGCTGGCCATCGTGTACGTGCAGCCGGTGTACGCCGGCGCGGCGGCGATGGGCGCCTCGGTCAACGACACCACCGAGGAGGTCGCGGACGAGCTGGTCCGCGAGATCCGGGCGGCGGCGGAGCGGCTGCGCGGCATCTTCGAGGTCCGGTGGGAGTTCCACACCTTCCGGGGCGACCCGTTCATCGGCCTGGTGCAGACCGCGGACCGGCTCAAGGCCGACGCCGTGGTCGTCGGAGCCTCCGAGCAGGCCGGCCACCGGATCATCGGCTCGGTGGCGGTGCGGCTGGTGAAGGCGGGGCGCTGGCCGGTCACGGTCGTGCCCTAGAGGGCCTGTCGGGACAGGCTCCGGACCCGCGCCCGCCGGCCGTCACTCCTCGTCGAGGTCCAGGTCGCCCGGGTCGCCGGCGTCGCTGCCGTCCGGCGTGCCGCTGATCGCGTAGCCCTGGCGGCGGGCCTCGTAGCAGGCGACCGCCGTGGCGGAGGAGACGTTCAGCGAGCCGACCCGGCCCAGCTGCGGGACGAACGCGACGGTGTCGCACAGCGCCAGGCCCTCGGGGGTGACGCCGCGGTCCTCGTGGCCGACCATGAACGCCGTCGCCGGGGTGAGCTTCGCCGCGAACAACGGCTCGGCCTCGTCGGCAAGTTCGAGCCCGACGATGCGGAAGCCGTCGGCCCGCGCCTGCGCCACCGCCTCGGCGACCGTCTCGAAGTGCTGCGCCTTCAGGTACCGGTCGGTGCCCATCGCGGCCTTCTGCGCGCCCGCCGACCGCACCGAGGGGGTGTCGCCGGTGAGGTAGAGCTTCTCGGCGCCCATCGCGGACGCCGTGCGGACGATCGAGCCCACGTTGAAGGGCGACTGGAGGTTCTCCAGGATCAGCGCCAGCTTGAACTCGTTGCTGCGCCGCCACTGGCGGTGCAGGCGCTTCAGATCGGTCCCGCGGAGCTGCTTCACGTCGTCGTACCTCGTCCACTGTCGGGGGTGGCGGCCTCGGGGCGGGGCCGCGCTTCGAGAATCCGGAATCCGTTGACCGAGGTGACCCGCGTGGTCGGGTAGCCCTCGGTGTTCAGCCACTTCTGCAGGGAGTCCGAACCGAGGTTGCGCTGGACGACGAGGAAGGCCGAGCCGTCCGGTGTCAGGCGCGGCAGCCAGCGGTGCAGCAGGCGGTGCAGCGCGCCCTTGCCGATCCGGATCGGCGGGTTGGAGTAGATCGCCGCGAACCGCACGTCCTCGGGCACGTCGTCGGGCAGGACGGCCTGGACGTTGTTCAGGCCGAGCGCCTTCGCGTTGTCGGTGACCAGGTCGAGCGCCCGGGTGTTGATGTCGACCGCCCAGACGGCGGAGCGCTTGCGGCGCGACGCCCAGGTGAGCGCGATCGGCCCGTACCCGCAGCCCATGTCGAGGATCGGGCCCTTCACGTGCGGCGGCGGCGCGTGCTCCAGCAGGATGCGGGTGCCCGGGTCCAGCCGGCTCCGGGAGAAGACCCCGGTGTCGGTGGTGAGCTCCAGGGTGATGTCAGGCAGGGTCACGGTGATCGGTCGTCGCTCGCTGGCGACGTCGGGTGCACCGGTGAAGTAGTGCGAGCCGGACATGATTTCCCCGTCGGGTCGTAAGGGCCTGGGCCACCGGGTGGGCGCGGATCAGCCCTGCTTGTTCGGCATTGATCGTACCCTTGCCCCCGCCGCCCCCGGATCCCCGCAGGTCAGGACCCCTGCCCCGGCCGTTCCCGCCCGGTCAGCCGATGCCGGGGATCTTGCGGGTGGTGACGGCGATCCGGTTCCAGGTGTTGATGGTGAAGATCAGCGAGATCAGCTGGGCCAGCTCGGCGTCCTCGAACTGCTCGGCCGCCGGCCCGTACACCTCGTCCGGTACGCCGCCGTCGCCGATCCGGGTGACGGCCTCGGCGAGGGCCAGTGCCGCGCGCTCCTTCGCGCTGTAGACCCCGGCCGGGGCCTCGCGCCAGACGGAGAGCAGGTAGACCCGCTCGTCGCTCTCGCCGGCCTTGCGGGCGTCCTTGACGTGCATGTCCAGGCAGTACGCGCAGTTGTTGAGCTGCGAGGAGCGGATCTGCACCAGTTCGACGAGCGCCGGGTCGAGGCCCTCGCGGGCGGCGGCGTCCAGGGCGAGCAGGGCGCGGAAGGCCTTCGGGGCGGCCTTGGCGTAGTTCACGCGGGCGGTGGTGGTGCTGGCGGTGGCGGCGGCGTTCTCGGTGGTCGTCATGTGGACAACTCTAGGATCCGAATGCACCACGGGTAGGGTTCATTTCCATGGCAGATTCACGGGTCAATCCGGCGCCGCCCGCCGACCCCGGCAGCGACCTCCATCTGGACCTGCGCCCCGGCCGGGGCCGCCGCGCCGCCCTGATGGACGCCCTGCGGGACGCCGTCCGCTCCGGACGCCTCACCCCCGGCACCCGGCTGCCGTCCTACCGCACGCTCGCCACCGACCTCGGCCTCGCCCGCAACACCGTCGCCGAGGCCTACGCCGAACTCGTCGCCGAGGGCTGGCTCACCGCCCGCCAGGGCTCCGGCACCCGGGTCGCGGCCCGCGCCACCCCGCCGGAGCGCGGGCCGGTGCGCCGCGCCGCCCCGGCCGAGCGCCCGCCCCGGCCCTCGTACGACCTGCGGCCGGGCTCCCCCGACGCCGCCTCCTTCCCCCGCGCCGCCTGGCTGGCCTCCGCCCGCCGGGCGCTGACCGCGGCACCCAACGACGCCTTCGGCGCCGGCGACCCGCGCGGCCGCGCCGAACTGCGCCGCAGCCTCGCCGGCTACCTCGCCCGGGCCCGGGGCGTGCGCACCGACCCCGACCGGATCGTGGTCTGCGCCGGTTTCGCGCACGCCCTGCGGCTGCTCGTGCCGCTGCTCGACGGCCCGTTCGCCGTCGAGTCGTACGGGCTGGCCTTCCACCGGGGCCTGCTCGAAACGCCCGCCCGCGCCACCACCGCGCTGGCGATCGACGAGCACGGCGCCCGCACCGGCGACCTCCCGGCCACCACGGCCCGGGCGGTGCTGCTCACCGCCGCCCACCAGTTCCCCACCGGCGGCCCGCTGCACCCCGCCCGCCGCGCGGCCGCCGTCGACTGGGCCCGCGCCACCGGCGGCCTCGTCCTGGAGGACGACTACGACGGCGAGTTCCGCTACGACCGGCAGGCGGTCGGCGCCCTCCAGGGCCTCGACCCCGAGCGGGTCTGCTATCTCGGCTCGGTCAGCAAGAGCCTCTCGCCGGCGCTGCGCCTCGGCTGGATGGTGCTGCCCGGCCACCTGGTCGACGAGGTGCTCGCCGAGAAGGGCGAGCGCGAGGCCTGGACGAGCGTGACCGACCAGCTGACCCTCGCCGACTTCATCGACTCCGGCGGCTACGACCGCCACATCCGCCGGATGCGGCTGCGCTACCGCCGCCGCCGCGACCAGCTGGTTGCCACCCTGGCGGAGCGGGCCCCGCACGTGCGGGTCACCGGCATCGCCGCCGGCCTGCACGCCGTCCTGCGGCTCCCGCCGGGCACCGAGCCGAGCGTCCTGAAGGGCGCCGCCTGGCAGGGCCTGGCCGTGGACGGCCTGGCCGCCTACCGCCACCCCGCCGCCACCACACCCGTCCAGGACGGTCTCGTCGTCGGCTACGGCACCCCGCCCGACCACGCCTTCCCCGCCGCCCTGGACGCCCTCTGCCGCGCGCTGCCGTAGCGGCTCAGGCCTCCAGGGCGTCCACCGCGCACCAGAGCAGGCCGTCCCGGCTGGAGTGCCCGAACCGGTCCGACAACCCCAGTGCGGGCAGCGTCTCCAACTGCCTTTGCGGATCGGCCGGGACGGCCGCCGTCAGCAGGTACCCGCCGGGCGTTCTGCTCACCCGCACGTCGGCGCCCGCAGCGAGGGCCAGCGCGGCAGCGATGGCGTACGCCCGCTCAACGGCCCGCATCGCGCTCGCCCGGGCGGGGCGGTAATCCGTCGGCGGGGCCGACGTGTTCGGGCCGTGCCGTCCACTCGACCCCGCCGCCGTCGGGGCGCAGGTAGCGGCGTCCGCCCTGGGTGTCCATGTAGACGCCCTCCCGCCCCCGGTGGTGGTCGCGGACGCGTTCGCCCCGGCGAGGTGCGTACGGGCCCGGCGGGCCGTCGGCGGCGCGGTCGGACGGCTCCGGGTTGCTCACGTCTCCTCCCAGGGCGCCACCTGGGGGAGCCGTCGCAGCCTGAGCCGGCCGCAGACGCGGACGGTCACCAGGTCGTCCACCACGTCGACCACTTCGGCCCGGCAGCGGGGCGCGGCCGGGTCGCTGATCTCCCAGTCGGGGGGTGCGACGGCCGCGGCTCCACCGGCTGCGGGACGCCAGTCCGGCGGTGGCGGGATTCGGCGGCCGGGGTGTTCGGGTTCCGGTCGGGGGTCGGTGCCGGTCATACGGGATCTGGCCTTTCGTCAGGGGGCGGAGAAATATGGCCGATCGGATTTCTCCTCGCCGGTCCGTGGCTATCGTTGCGGGTACGGACCGGTGCCCGACAGGGTGGCGGGATTGACTTCCCCGAATGTCAATGGATTGGGAGCCATCCATGGCATATGCCGAAAAACTTGACCCCTCGTCATCCGTACTCGCGTTCTATGCGACGGACCTGCGGCGGCGCCGTGAGGCGTCGGGTCTGACGCAGCGGGCGCTGGCCGGGCAGGCGCTCATGGCGCCGTCGTTGCTCAACAAGATCGAGGCGGGGCTGCGGTTGCCGACCAAGGATCTGTCCGAGGTTGCGGATTCGGTATTCGGGACGGCGGACCATTTCCAGCGCCTCTGGCCGCTGGTCATCAAATACGCCTATCCGGCCTGGTTTCGGCCGTACGTCGACCTGGAGGAGGCGGCCACGGCCATTCGCTCGTTCCAGGTGCAGGTAGTGCCCGGACTTCTCCAGACCGAGGAGTACGCGCGGGCCGTTCTGGCCGCCCGCCGGCTCGACCGGGAGACCGTGGACGAGCAGGTGGCCGCCCGGCTCCAGCGCCAGCACGTCCTCAACGGCCGTACACCGCCGGAGTTGTGGGTCGTCCTGGACGAGAACGTGCTGCGGCGCCCTCCGAGCGGGGCCGAGGTGATGCGCGCGCAGCTCGAAAGCCTCATCACGGCGGCGGAGCGGCCCAGCACCGTGGTTCAGGTCGTTCCCTTCAGTGCGGGGCTGCACGCCGGGGTCGGCGGTCCGTTCTCCGCGCTGACCCTCGATGAGGGGCCCAGCATCGTCTACGTGGACGGGTTCCTGCAGGGCCAGATCCTGGCCGATCCGGCCCAGGTCAAGGCTGCCGCCCGCGCCTATGATCTCCTCACGGCCGTTGCCCTGCCGCCCGATGCGTCGATCGACCTGATCGCCGCCGTCGCAAAGGAACTGTGATGACCACCAGCGCGAGCGCCCTCCCCGTCACCTGGCACAAGAGCAGCTACAGCAGCGACAACGGCGGCGACTGCATCGAGGCCGCCCGGGGGCTGGCCGGCCTCACTCCCGTCCGTGACTCGAAGGACCCGCACGGCCCGGCGCTGGTCTTCCCGGCCGAGGCGTGGCAGTCCTTCGTGTCGGCCGCCGCTCAGGACGTCCTCCGCCGGGCCGCGCTCTAGCGGTTCGCCCCCGGCAGGGCTTCACTGGGTGCCCAGCACCATCCACTTCTCCGGCGTGGTCAGCGGCTCGAACCCGGCCTTGGCGTACACCCCGTGGGCGTCCGCGGTGGCCAGCATGATGCGGCGGATGCCGTACGGCGCGAGGTGGTCGCGGACGGTGGCGGCCAGGGCGGTGCCGAGGCCCTTGCCGCGGGCGTCGGGGGCGATGTAGACGTCGCAGAGCCAGGCGAAGGTGGTGTGGTCGGTGACCACGCGGGCGTAGCCGAGCTGGGCGCCGGAGGCGGTGTCGTAGACGCCGAAGTTGAGGGAGCCGGCGATGGCGGCGTCCTGCTTCTCGCGGGGGCGGCCGAGCGCCCAGTAGGCGTCCTCGGACAGCCACCGGTGGATCTGTGCGGCGTCGAGGCGCCCGGGGTCGGTGGAGATCTCGTAGCCGGCGGGGAGGGCAGTGTTCATCCCCGGATCCAAGCAGTCGGGCCGGTCGGCGGGCCAGTGGATATCGGCGGCCGGGCCCCGGCCGGGCAACACGCCGGGGTCCGGGCGACGCGTCGCGTCGGGGCGGTTGCGGACGGATACTTCAAGGGCCCCGTCGGGCAGGGTCCAGCCGGGCCCGGGTGAGACTCCGAGCAGCGAGGACGACGCCATGCCGCAGATTCCCGAGGACTTCGTGGACAAGGCCGAGATCGCCGAGCCGGAGCCGGACGATCCGGAGGGTGACGAGTACGACGAGCTGGTGGAGCGCCGGGCGCTGGGCGCGGACCCGGCCACGGACGTCGCCGACGCCGCCGAGCAGGCCCGGGTCGTCGAGCTGGACGAGGACGAGTACCGCTGACGCACCGGCTGCCGCCGGGCCGTCCACCTGCGCACTCTTCCACCACAGGTCATCCGGATTTCGTTTGGACCCGTTCGAACGCTCTGGCATGATCGTCCGCGCCGGGCCCCGGGCCCGCGGACCGTGTGGGGGGATGGGTCATGCGCGCGCTGCGCCTCTTTTCTGTTGCCGTCGTGGGTGCCGTACTGGCGGGTGCGCTGACCGCCTGTGACGGCGGGGCCGGCTCCCGGTCCTCCGAGGCCGAGGACGCCATCAACGCGTCGGTCGCGGTGATGCGGAAGGCCGGCAACGGCTCCGTCGAACTGGTCGTGCCGGCCGGTCTGACGGACGGCCCGCTGAAGGGGCTGGTGAAGGGCTCCGCCGACTGGACGGACGGGACGGCGCTCGACCTCACGGCCGCCGACTTCCGGATGCGGTCGCTCGGCGACACGCTGTACCGGAGCGTGCCGGCGGCCGAGGTGAAGGGCGGCCGGAGCTGGACGGCGGACCGCGCCACCGCCGAGGGCGGGCAGCAGGCGCCTGCGGACGGCACCGGCGCCGGTCTCACGAGGATCGTCAACCCCGTGCTGCGGATGACCTCGGCGGCCCGCAGCGGCACGCTGAGCCTGGTGGGCTCCGGGCCGGTCGACGGGGTCGAGACCAAGCGCTACCGCAGCATCGAGCCGCTGGACGCGCTGGTGACGGTGCCGGGCACGCCCGACGCGGGCGACGGCAAGCCGTACTGGCCCGGTCCGGCCGGGGTGAAGCGCACCTTCATGGCGGAGTTCGCCCTCAACGCCGAGCAGGAGCTCGTCCAGCTCAAGCTGTTCCTGGACGACCGGTCGCAGACCTCGATGAACTCGGGCGGCCCGTTCGTGCTGCGGTTCTCGGGCCTGGGCCGCGCGCCGAGGATCGTCCCCCCGGCCGCGAGCGAGATCGTCGTGGACCCGCGGATCTCGCAGCCGGCGGACCCGAGGCCGGACGGCCCGTCCCGCACCGCGGCGGCCGCCCTGCGGGCCGCTGCCGCGAAGGCCGCGAAGCAGAACTCGTACCGGACGGCCCGGACGGGCCCGGCGGGCTCGGGGCAGCGCTCCCTGATGGTCTTCGACGGGACGAAGGCGTCCGAGATCGAGTCCTGGGGCAACCCGGAGTACGGCAGCAGCGGCGACGGGCACCGGCACATGATCCTGATGGACGGGCTGATGTACTCCCGGGCCGAGAACCTGCCGGGCAAGAGCTGGCTGAGCATGAAGTTCGGCAGCAGCGAAGCGGGGGCCAAGGGCTTCCTGTCCGCTCTCCTCGGCTCGCTCGCCACCAGTGACGACGTCGCCCGGGTGGCCACCGAGGACGTCGGCGGCCGCCCCGCCGAGCACTACCGGGGCACCGTCGAACTCACCGCCCTCGCCGGCTACCGGGGAGCCGCCATCAACTGGTTCGAGCGCGACATGTTCGTCCGGGAGGCCGAGGACCACGGCCTGGCGAAGGTCGGGATCGACGTCTGGATCGGGGCTGACGGCCTGCCGGTCAAGGCGCAGGAGTCCGGCAGCGGTTCCAAGGGGGCGTACAGCGTCACCGAGGAGTACTCCGCCTTCGGGGCGGACCCCCGGATCACGGCGCCGGCGGCCGCCGACGTGATCGCGATGGACGACCTCCTGGGTGGCGACAGGACCGGGCCCGGGTCCAGCGCCTGAGCGGCCGAGGAGCGCCCTACAGCGCCTTGCGGCGCTGGAGCCAGGCGAAGGCAGCCCAGCCGGGCAGGACGGGCAGCAGCAGGGTCAGCAGCCGGTAGAGGGCCACGGCGGCGATCGAGCCCTCGGTCATGCCGGCCGTCGCGACCAGCCCGAAGGACAGTGCGCCGTCGGTGACCCCGGCCCCGCCCGGGGTCGGGGCGGCGCTGCCCACGGCGTTGCCGACCAGCAGGACGACGGCGACGGCGGCGAAACCCGGCTCGGCACCGACGGCGTGCGCGCAGCAGTACAGGCAGGCGACCAGGCAGAGCGAGACCAGCAGCTGTCCGGTGATCCCGGCGGCCAGCCGGCCGGGGCTGCGCAGCAGGTCGAGCAGCCGGGGGAGCACCTCGGAGGTGAGCGGGCGCAGCCGGGCGACCAGCCAGCGACGGGCCGGGGCGACCGCCGCCACCACGCTGAGCAGGACGGCGGCGCCGGCCAGCCCGCCGACCACGATCGGCAGGGCGTTCATTTCGGAGCCGGGGTTCTGGTTCATCAGGGAGGCGAACGCGCCGAGCTGGAGCAGGTGCAGGACGAGGCCGAGCAGTTGGCCGACGCCGACGCTGGAGAGGGCCTGCGCGGTCGGGATGCCGGAGCGCTGGAGGAAGCGGGTGTTGAGGGCGACGCCGCCGACCCCGCCGGGCGAGACGATCTTGACGAAGGAGCCGGCCACCTGGGCGAGCGTGGCGTGCCAGAGGTTCAGCCGCTCGGGCACGAAGCCGACGAAGCCCATGGTCGCGGCGAGGTGGCTCGCGGTGGCGGCGAGGACGGCGAGCGTCATCCAGCCCGGGTCGGCGCCCACGAGGGTGGTGATCGGGTTGTCGTCGCTGCTGAAGAACGGCGGCAGCAGCAGGCAGCCGGCGACCACGCCGCCCACCACCGCGACCAGGGTGCGGGGCCGCAGCCGCTCCAGCCGGATCGGGCCGACGGGCGCCTGCGGGCGGGCCCGGAGCACCTCGGCCCGGATGGCGTCGAGCAGTTCGGGCTGTTCCTTGAGGGCGGTCCGGGTGCAGCGGGCGAGCGCTATCGGCTGGAGCAGCGGCAGTGCGGCGCCGACGGGGTCGGAGCCCAGCACGGCGACGGCGGAGCGGACGGCCCGCTCGGCGCCGGCCCGAAGGGCGAGGGTGGTGAGCAGCTGCGCGGTGTCGGCCTGGAGGACGAGCTCGCTCGCCGCGATGTCGCCGTCCGCGAGGCCGACCAGGTGGACGGCGCCGTCCTCGGCGATCAGGACGGCCTCCGGCACCAGCGCCCGGTGCGAGATCTCCCGGGTCTGCAGCAGGCCGAACTGGGTCCAGGCGTCGGCGAGCAGGGCGTCGGTCACCTCCTCGTCGGCGAGCAGGTCGAGGGTCCGTCCGGGGACGTGCTCGTAGGCGACGAGGGCGGCGTCCGGGCCGAGTTCGGCGCTGGCGGCCACCTTGCGGGTGCGCACCCCGGCGGCCACGGCGGCGTACGAGACGAGGGCCTCGTGCTCCAGGCCGGTGCGCAGTGAGCGCAGCACGCGCGGGTGCGGGGCGGTGCGCAGCCGCAGCCGGCGCCAGACCCGCTGGAAGAGCGCGGCGACCAGGGCCTGCCGGTCGAGCAGCAGCACGTCGAGGTCGGGGCGCCCGTTGTCCTGCCGGACGAGGTAGCGGTCGGGGCCGTCCTGGGTGACGGTGCAGGGGCGCAGGCCGACCGCGCGCAGGCTGCGCATCAGGGCCTCCGGCCGGGGCCGGGGGTCGGGCACGCCGACCGCGTACAGCGTGCCGTGGGCGACGGTGGCGCCGATCAGCAGGGCGAGCAGCAGGGAGAGCGGGCCGGCGTACTGGGTGAGGAGCCCGGCCACGCCGGACACGGCGAGCACCATCCGGGGGCGGTGCCGGTCGCGGGCGCCGGAGGCGGTGAGGAAGGCGAGGACGGGCGCGAGGTAGCCGTAGACGGGTTCGGTGCGGCCGGGGCCGTCGGGCAGCGGGTGGGTGAGGGCGTGCAGCAGGCTGTCCGGGGCGGAGCTGTCCACCCAGAGGTTCAGGGCGACGCAGACGCCGTACGCGAGGACGGCGGCGAGCAGGCCGTCGGTGACCTGCTGGCGTCCGCGCCGGCGGTCCCGGCCGAGCAGCCGGCGGCCGGCCGAGACGGCGGGGACGAGCAGCAGGGCGGCCGTCGCCAGTACGCCGGCCACCCGGGCCACCGGGTGCGGGACGAGGCCGGCGCCCGAGATGACGTCCGCGTCCAGGCCGCGCGCGGTGGCCTGCGCGTACTCGGCGAGCAGCACGGTGAGGCCGATGGCGGCGAGGCCGAGCAGGAAGCGGATCAGCGCGGCGGGCTGGCGCACCCGGTCGGTCGGCCCGCCGCGGGCGGGGGCGCGGGCGGGGGCGGGTGGACCGGCGGGCACCTGTCCGGGGATCCCGGCGGGCCGGTCCGCACCCGTGCCGCTGTCGTGTCGCTCTGTCACCGTGGCCACGCGGCATGCTCCCACGCCGGGCCCCGCCGCGGGTGCGGCGGGCCCGGAAAGGCAGGGCGGCTGCCGGCGGCGGGGCCGGGAGGGGCGTCAGGCCTGGCGGGTCGGCAGGGCGATCAGCTGGCGCAGGTTGACGTCCCGGCGGCGGCTCACGGTGTAGCCGATCAGGTCGGCGATGTCCTCGGCGGTGAGCGCCGGGATGGCGGCGAACATGCCGTTGATCTGCTCGGTCAGCAGCGGGTTGTCGATGTGGCTGCCCAGCTCGGTGTCGGTCAGGCCGGGCTCGACGTTGGTGACCCGGACGTCGCGCGGGCCCAGCTCGCTGCGCAGGGCGGCGGACAGCTGGGTGATCGCGGCCTTGGTGGCCGAGTACACCGCGAAGGTGGGGAAGACCAGGTGGGCACCGATCGAGGAGATGTTCACCAGGTCGGCGGTGCGGCCGTCGGCGGCGGAGGCGGTGAGGTCGGCGGTGAAGGCGCGGATGACGCGCAGGGCGCCGGTCAGGTTGGTGTCGATCATCCGGCTCCACTCGTCGATCCGGCCGTCGTCCACCGGGTTGGGCAGCATCACGCCGGCGTTGTTGACCACCAGGTCGACCAGGCCGTACGCCTCCCGGACGCGGGCCGCGGCCGAGTCCACCGAGGCCTGGTCGGTGACGTCCACGGTGACGGCGAGGGCCTGGCCGCCGTCGGCGGTGATCTTCGCGGCGAGGTCCTCCAGCCGGTCGGTGCGGCGGGCCAGCAGGGCGACCCGGGCGCCGTTCGCGGCGAGCAGCCGGGCGGTGGCCGCGCCCATTCCGCTGGCGGCTCCGGTGACGACGGCGGTGCGGCCGGAAAGGGTGGGGTAGCTCATGACGACTCCTCGGGAGGGTGCTGCGGCCCGGTGCTGCGGCGGGTGCTGCGACTGGCTGACGGCTCCACTCTGCGGCGCCCCGAGGAGGCGGACCAGGCTGTGCCTTTCCTGGGAAAACCAGTACCAGGCTGGCTCGCCGGGCGCGGACTAGCCTGGGGGGATGGAGAACACGGTGGGGGACTTCCTCCGGTCGCGCCGGGCGCGGATCCAGCCCGAGGAGGTCGGCCTGCCCTCGCACGGGCGCCGGCGCGTCCAGGGCCTGCGGCGCGAGGAGGTCGCGCAGTTGGCGGGCGTCAGCGTGGACTACTACATCCGGCTGGAGCAGGGCCGTGGCACCTCCGCCTCGGACGCCGTGCTGGACGCGGTGGCCCGGGTGCTGCGCCTGGACGAGGTGGAGCAGGCCCACCTGCGCGACCTGACCCGCCCCGCGCGCGCCGAGCGGCGCGAGAAGTCGGCCCGGGGGAGGCAGCTCGTCCGCCCGGGCCTCCAGCTGCTGCTGGACATGATGGACGGGGTGCCGGCCTTCGTCCTCGGCCGCCGGATGGACGTGCTGGCGTGGAACGCGCTCGGCGACGCGCTGCTGGCGTTCTCGGCCCAGCCGGCGGAGCAGCGCAACGCGGCCCGGAGCGTCTTCCTCGACCCCGCGAGCCGGGAGTTCTACCCCCAGTGGGAGGCCGTCGCCGCCGAGACGGTCGCGTTCCTGCGACTGGACGCGGGCCGGTATCCGGAGGACCGCCGGCTGAGCGCGCTGGTCGGCGAACTGGCCGTGCGCAGCGAGGAGTTCCGCCGGCTCTGGGCCGACCACCAGGTGAAGGACAAGACCCACGGCCGCAAGCTGCTCCGGCACGGCCTGGTGGGTGAGCTCGACCTCGGGTACGAGACGCTCGCGGTGACCGGCGCGGTCGACCAGATGCTCGTCACCTACACCACCCCGGCGGGGTCGCCGACCGCGCAGAAGCTGGCCCTGCTGGCCAGTTGGACGGCCGGCGGCAGTGCCGCGCCGGCGCCGGACGCCCGGTTCGCAGGCTGACCGGCGCAGGCTGACCGGCGCGGTTGCGCGCCGCAGCGGCTCCGCGTGACTACGCTGCGTGCATGAGCGCGTGCGAAGACCTTGCAGCGGCCCCCCGGGACATCGTGCCGCTGCCGCCCACCGACGGCTGCGCGGACTGTCTGGCCGCCGGGCGCCGGGACTGGGTGCATCTGCGGATCTGCCTGGACTGCGGGCACATCGGCTGCTGCGACAACTCCCCGCAGCGGCACGCCAGTGCGCATTTCCACAACAGCTCCCACCCGGTGATCCGCTCGTACGAGCCGGGGGAGGAGTGGCGCTGGTGCTACGTCCACGAGGCGATGGACTGAGCGCCGGGGGCGACTGCTGGGCGGGCCAAAATGTGTAGATCGGATAAAATCCGGACATAACAGCCGGTGCGGCCTCCCGCCCCGCACCCGCGAGACGGGCGCCGCCGAAGGAGGTCGACGATGACCAAGCAATCGACCGAGCAAGCGACCGAGCAACCGCCGGGCAGGATGAGCAGGCTCCAGCGCGGCACGCAGGAACTGCTCGAACGCAGGGGAATGGCGGCCGCACCCCGGCCGCTCGGGCCGACGCTGAACACCAACGCCCCACCGGCCGTCCTGACCGGGATGCACTTCGGGGACACCGCGTTCCGCCACGGCGGGCGCGACGCCGCCGCCACGACGATGCAGTCCGCGCCCGCGACGCACGCGGAGCTGAAGGGGCACCGGCACCGTGGGGCGGAGAAGCACTCCGCGCACTGATTCCGGCGACAGCACCCGTCAGGGGCGGGAGCGGCTACCGCTCCCGCCCCTGACGCGTGTTCAGCCCGCCTCTCAGGGGCATCCCCCAGACGGATCCGGGGCGGCTCGGGGCTGGCCCCGGATGGCGGCGGCCGCGTGCTCGGCCAGGCTGGTGACCGGCAGCAGACGCCGCTCACCGAATCCCTGGAGCCCTCCGTGCGATCCCCCGCCCACGTCCCCGCCTCCGCCGACCAGCCTGTCCGGCGTCCCCGTTGGACCACCCTGGCGGCCTCCGGCGCCCTGCTCGTCGCGCTGACCGCCGGCCTCGCCGCTCCCGCTCTCGCCGCCGGCCCGGCCCGGGCCGCCGCGTCCGACGCCCGGGGCGTCGCGCCGCTCGACCGCGCCGCGCTCGCCGCCACCCTCGCGGACCTGCCCGACGCCACCGTGAGCGGCGCCCTGGTCCGGGTCACCGGCCGGGGCGGCGAGTGGTCCGGTACGGCCGGCGAGGGCGTGCCGGCCGACGGCCGGTTCCGGATCGGCAGCATCTCCAAGGTCTTCACCGCCACCGTCGTCCTCCAGCTCGGCGCCGAGCGCCGCCTCGACCTCGACGCCACCGTCCAGCACTACCTCCCCGGCCTGCTGCGCGCCGACTACCCGCCCGTCACCGTGGGGCAGTTGCTCGACCACACCAGCGGTTTGCCCGGCGGCTCCGGCCTCACCTCCGGGGACGGCAGCGAGCAGTGGTTCGCCGACCACCGCACCGACGGCTGGACGCCCGCCGAGGTGGTCGCC
The DNA here is from genome assembly GCF_042669755.1 of Kitasatospora sp. NPDC057223. Taxonomy (NCBI): domain Bacteria; kingdom Bacillati; phylum Actinomycetota; class Actinomycetes; order Kitasatosporales; family Streptomycetaceae; genus Kitasatospora; species Kitasatospora sp. NPDC057223. The sequence continues at coordinate 72,795 of NZ_JBHUWW010000016.1, forward strand.
TCCGCCGTGGCCCAGCCGATGAGCTTCACGCCCGGCACCGCCCAGCAGTACAACGGCATCAACACCTTCATCGCCGGGATGCTCGTCGAGAAGGTCACCGGCCGCTCCTTCGCCCGCGAGGTGCAGACCCGGATCGCCCGGCCGCTCGGCCTGCACGACACGTACGTGCCCGCCGCCGACGACACCTCGCTCCCCGGCCCGCACGCCCACGGCTACCTGACCGTCCCCGGCCCCGGCGGCGCCGACGCCCCCGGCGTCCTGGTGGACGTCACCGAGCAGAGCCCCTGGCCGTGGGCCGAGGGCGGCATGATCTCCTCCGCCGCCGACCTCGACCGGTTCATGACCGCCCTCTTCCGTGGCCGGCTGCTGCCGCCCGTCCAGCAGGCGAAGCTCTTCACCGTTCCCGCCGTGCCCAACTACCGCAACAAGAACTGCGAGGTCGGCCCGACCGCCGGCCACGCCTGCTTCAGCATGGGCCTGATGACCGCGACCCTGCCGAACGGCGTCGTGGTGTGGGGCAAGACCGGCAGCCGCCCCGGCTACACCAGCGGCGTCTTCGCCACCCGCGACCTGAGCCGCCACCTCGTCTACTCGATGAACCCGACCGGAATCGACGGCCGCGAGTTCCCGCACATGTGGGCCGTCGTGACGACGTCCCTCGGTTCGGGCCGGTCGTACTGACCGGGCCGGCCGCTCCGCGCCCCGTGGCAGAGTGGGCGGCGACGCCCGCACACCCGCCAGAAGGAGCCCGTCATGTCGGACGACCCGCTGCTCGCCCGTGAGGCCTGGCTCGCCTCACTGCCCCGCGCCTACGCCGCCGCCGGCTGCCTCCTCCAGGACGAGGAGGGCAACGTCCTGATCGTGAAGGCCGGCTACCGCGAGCACTGGCAGTTCCCGGGCGGCACGATCGACCTCGGGGAGGGCCCCGACGTGTGCGCGGGCCGCGAACTGGAGGAGGAGACCGGCATCGTCAAGGAGCCCGGCGCCCTGCTGGCCATCTCCTGGACCCACCCCTCCGCCGAACTCGACCACCCGGCGGCGCACTTCCTCTTCGACCTCGGCACCGTCCCGACCGGCACCCCGGTCACCGTCCCGGCCGGCGAACTCGACACCTACCGCTGGGCCCCCGTCCCCGAGGCCCTGCAACTCCTCGGCCCGGCCCGCTCCCTGCGCCTGGCCGCCGCCCTCGAAGCCCGCACGGACGGCCGCGTCCGGATCGTCACGTCCCCGGTCTCGGGCTTCTGAGGCCGCTTGCCGGTGGCAGGAAAGCCTGTCTGTCCGATAACCGGTGGTGCGCAGGCGGCGGGGCTTGTAGCGTCCCCGGGTGACCGATGCCGAGAAGACCGTGATCAGGCCTGCCGTTCCGACGGATGCGGAGGCCCTCGCGGCCGTCCATCTGGCTTCGCGGGCGGCAGCCATGCCGTTCCTGCCGCCGCAGAAGCGCGTCCGGGGCGAAGTGGTGTGGTGGTTCGAGAACGTCGTGCTGCCGGAGTGCCGGGTGTGGGTGGCGGTGCGGGGTGGGGAGACGGTCGGCTTCGCCGCGCTGGACGGCGACATGCTCGACCAGCTGTACCTGCGGCCGGACATCCGCCGGCAGGGGGTCGGCACGCTGCTGCTGGACGAGGTCAGGCGGCACAGCCCGGAGGGCCTGTCGCTGATGGTCTTCGAGCAGAACACGGACGCGCGGGCGTTCTACGAGCGGCACGGTTTCACGGTGCTGGACACCAATGACGGCAGCCGCAACATGGAGAAGCTGCCCGACCTGACCATGCGCTGGGTGCCGGGCACCGCCGGGTGACCACCGACGGCCACCGGCTGACCACCGACGGCCGTGGCCGGCTGACGACGTGCGTCAGCCGGCTCACACGGCTGCTGGGCCGGTGGGGCCTAGAGAACGCCGGAGTCGGCGATGGTGATCTTGGCGCCGCCCTTGGGGGCGCCGCTGCCCGAGCCGAGCTTCTCGATCGCGGTGACCACGGCCAGGCTCTCCTCGTCGGAGACCTCGCCGAACACGACGTGCTTGCCGTCGAGCCACGGGGTGGCCACGGTGGTGATGAAGAACTGCGAGCCGTTGGTGCCCGGGCCCGCGTTGGCCATCGAGAGCTGGCCGGCCTTGGTGTGCTTGATCTGGAAGTTCTCGTCGGCGAAGGTCTCGCCGTAGATGCTCTTGCCACCCGTGCCGTTGCCCCGGGTGAAGTCGCCGCCCTGGAGCATGAACTGCGGGATGATGCGGTGGAAGGACGAGCCCTTGTAGCCGAAGCCGTGCTCGCCGGTCGCCAGCGCGCGGAAGTTCTCCGCCGTCTTGGGGGTGACGTCGTCGAACAGGTCGAAGTTGATCCGGCCCGCGGGCTCGCCGTTGATGGTGATGTCGAAGTAAACCTTGATCGTCATATCAGCCATTCTGACACTTGACGCCCTCGGAGGCCGACTCTTCGCCCCACCGGCGCCCGATCGGGCCCTGCGGGCGCCCCGCGCGGTCGCGGGAGCGCGGTGGTGAAGGCGTGCGCTCCGGGCGCGCGCCCGGACGGGTGCGGCGGCTCCCCGGAGCCCCCGGGACAGGCGTGCACGGCTCGTCCGGACCCTTTCGGGTGAACGCCGGGGGCCACCGAGTTCCCGGATCCGGAGCGGGCATCGTACACGTACCAGTTCGGCTCGCCGGAGCCCAGCGCAGGTCAAAGGGGAAGCCCGTGGCCGTCACCAACCTGACCGTTCTGGAAGGCAACCAGCCCACTCCCGAGACGTGGTTCAAGGACCCCGTCGACCTCAACCAGGGTGCCGGGGGTGCCTACCTCTACTTCGCCTTCGAGAAGGGCGGAGCCCTCTCCGACGTTCCCATCACCAACATCTACTTCGCGACCGGGGAGCACCCCACCGCACCGCCCGGCTACGAGCTGATCGGCGTGGACCTCAACAAGGGATCCGGCGGCGAGTACATCTGGACGTGCTACTCGCGGACCCCGGGCCCCGCTCCCATCCAGCACATGGTGGTCGTCTCCTCCGACAATCCGAATCCCGCCCCGCCCCAGGGCTTCACCCTCATCGCGGTGGACCTCAACAAGGGGGCCGGCGGGAAGTACATCTACCTGACCATCCGCAGGTAGCCGCCCGGGTGGTCCTGTCCGCCGGGTGAGGGGGTGGGCGTGCCGGATTTCCGGTGCGTCCGCCCCTTTTCGCTGCCTTCCTCCGGTTGCCCGCGACGGTTTCGCCCGGACGTTGGAATGATTCGGACGACCGGTTCGGTGCGGGCCGGACAAGGATTGTGTCCGAAGTGATGCCCGGTCAACTGTCCGGCTGAGAAGGAAAAACGGGAAGTCCCCCGGATGTAGCATCCGGGGGACCGGTTAAACAACCCGTCGACTGCCTGAGCCCTTTGATCTTGGCGGATTAAACCCAGGAAGCCGACATCGAGTGGCCGTTGCCGGCCGGGCCCGATTCCTCCGAGTCTACGCACCGCACGTGCGGTGCGGAGCCTCGGCGGGACGGTCCGGTCCGGTGACCGCCGGGAGGTGCACATGCTCACCTGCGAGACGACGACCGTGCCCGATCTGCCCCCCGACTTCCGCAAGGCCCTCCCCGGCACGTGGACGGCCCCGGCCAACGAGTACCGGACCCGCCTCGGCCAGTGGATGCAGCAAGTCCCGACCGGCGGCGCCTGGAAGTCCTTCGGGCCCGCGTTCGTGCTCTTCCTGATGCACGCCGCCCAGAAGGCCGACGCCGACGGCACCAACCTGCACCGCCCGCCCTCGAACGAGTGGTTCGCGCGTGCCTGCCGCACGTCCAAGGACTCCATCCCCCGCTTCTACCGCGCCGCCGCCGAGGCCGGGTTGATGGCGCTGGCCTTCGGGCCGACCGGCGCCCGGGTGCGGGGCTACGCGTGCGTGCTCCCGATCGGCGACGTCCCCAGGTGGGCGGCGGCGCTCGCGGTGCTGCGGGAGGACCCGCGCCGGGTGCGGCAGGAGCAGCGGCGGGCGGTAGCGGCCGCAGGGCCCGCAGCAGGGCCCGCAGCCGGGCCCGCGGCACCCGGCTCCGCACGTGCGGATCTGCCGCCCGTGCGGGTGCCTGCTCCGCGCAGCGCCGTACGTGCAGATCTCCCCGAGGGGGTGCCGAAGAAGACCGGCTCCGCACGTGCGGAGCCGGACAGGTCCGCAGGTGCCGGTGCGGAACTCCGCAGGTGCGGGCCCAACCAGGAAGTCGCTTACCAGGTAAGGAAGATGGCTGAGGTTGTAGGAGCCGTAACCACTCCGCGCGCGCAGGCGTTGTTGAGCGGTGAGGGCTCCGGCGGAAGGCCGGCCGGGCCCGTCCGTCCCGCAGAACCCGCAGAACCCGCAGATCCCGTCCTTCCCGCCGTTCCCGAAGATCAGGAGTCCGTCAGTGAACCGCGCCGCCAGGGCCAGGTGTCCGATCGCGCTCCTGCCGGGGCGGCCGCCCCGGCACCGCCCGCCGCCCCGCCGGGGCCCGTCCCGGCCGGATCCGTCCCGCCCGGTGCCGGGGATCCGCCGCAGTGGCTGCAGGCTGAGGTCATCCGGCCCGGCCTGCCCGGCTGGGACGACATGCGGGCCGGTATGCGGGCCGTCCGGGAGCGGGTCGGATTCGGGCGCGGCGGGCGGCGGCGATGAGCTCTCCCCGCCGCCCGGGTCTGCTGCCGTCGGTCGAAGTGCCGGGCATCTGCGTGCAGTTCGTGCTGCTCGACCCGGGCCGGATGGACGCGGGCGACTGGTGGTGGCACCGCTGCCCCGAGTGCGGCCTGCCGACCCAGGGCGGCGCGCAGGGCGCGATGTCCCACTGGTGCGCGCTGCACCCCGAGTTGGAGATTCCTGAGCTGGTGCCGGAGGCGATCCACCCGCCCGATGCCTTCGGTGGCATCGTCCGCGAGCCCTCCGCCGCAAGGCAGTTGAGGCTGTGGTGACCAGGTCAGGCGGGCCCGAGCAGGCGCACCCGGACGGCGGCCAGGTCGGCCGGGGGCAGACCGGCGGCGAGCAGGTGGGCGGCCGGTTCGAGACCGTCCAGGGTGGCGCGCAGGGCGCCGTCGGCGGTGGTGCCCTCGGCGTCCAGGACGGCGGCGATGGCGGCGTCCTCGTCGGGGCGGCCGAGCATCCCCCACAGCGGGCGCAGGTTGGGGCCGCTGGCCAGGTAGTCCGCGACGATCGCGCCCGGTTCGACGCCCGCGAGGGCGAGCAGCAGCAGGGCGGCCAGTCCGGTGCGGTCGCGGCCGGCGCCGCAGTGCACGACCACCCCGCCGGGCTTCGCCCGCGCGACGGCGGCGACCAGGGCGGCGGTGGCGTGCGGGCAGGCGTCCAGGTAGGGGCGCAGGGCGAGCGGGGTGCCGTCGAGGTCGCCCCAGCGCTGCCACCAGGCCGGGCCCGCGAGTTGGTCGAGCGGGATCCGGACGAGGTCGAGGCCCTCCGGCAGCGGGAGCAGCGGCTTGTACTCGGCCGCGTCGCGCAGGTCGACGACCGTCCGGACGCCGTGGGCCTGCAGGGCGTCCCAGCCCTCGGCGGTGAGCCGGTCGAGGTTGTCGGCGCGGACGACGGCGCCGCGCAGGGTGTAGCCGCCGTCCGTGGTGGGCAGGCCGCCGAGATCCCGGACGTTGAGGCAGCCGTCCCAGGTCAGGGCGCGTTCGTCGGTCGGCGTCGGTATCGCTGTCATCGGTTCCCCCCGTGGCCGGCGGGGGCGGTCGCCCCCTCTGATCAAGGACTCCCGGGACGGCCCGGTGGTTCCGGGGCGGGTGCCCGCAGGTCGCCCGCCGCCGCTTCCGGGGGCCGGTGGCCTACGGTTCGAAGACCCACAGTTCGCGGTCGAGCGTGTCCTGGCAGCGGACCAGCCGGAACCGTTCGTCGCCCGCCGACAGGAAGCCCTCGGCGACGCTCCGGAGCACCTGGTGGGCCACCCGGTCCGCCCTGGTCCAGGCGCCGGAGAGGACGAGCGCCTTGTCGACGAGTTCGGCGCGCTGGATGCGGGCGACCGAGGCGGTCAGCAGGGCGGCGTTGACGTCCTCCAGGTCGGCGCGGGCGAGGTACGTCTCGCTGCCGTCGTCGTGGGCCGGGTCGATCCGGCGCAGCAGCTCGGGCAGCGCGTAGTGCCGCACGGCGGCGACCGAGTCCTCGACGGCGACCTGCCAGCGCGGCCCGGGGAGCACCTCCCACCACACGTCGTCGCCGACCGGCAGCAGCTCGCCGATGCGGGCGCGCCAGGTCTCGATCCCGTACACGGCGCGCGGGTCGGGCCGCAGCCCGGGGAAGGCGGAGGCGGCCCAGTCCCGCTTGCTGACCAGGCTCAGGTCGAGGGTGTAGCGCACCCGGTCGTCGAGCGGGCGCCGGACGACGCCGACGGTCGCCCACCAGGCCTCGTCGGGGAGGCTGAAGGTGGTGCGCCACCCGGTGAGGCCCAGGGCGCGCAGGGCGGGCGCGAACTGCTCGCGCAGTGCCTGCGTCCAGAGCTCGTGGGTGTCTCTCATCACGTCTTCCCGGGTCGGCGGGGCATGCGGGGGTACGGCATGCGGGTCGGGGCGCCGGGCGGCAACGTGACGGAGGGGGACGAAGGCGGGCCGGGCCCGGGGCGTGTCGCCCGGGGGCGAGCAGGGGCCGGTCTTCGTGAGGAGTCCGTGGAGATCTGGTGTTGCTTCGGCTACTGACCAACGTAGGCGGGGGCCCGGCACCGGGGCTGCGGGCGAACGGCAGCGGCCTCCGGGACCTTGGGCCCGCCCGGCAGAGGGGTTTCGGCCCGCCGCCGTGACGCCGCGTTCACCACCGACCCGTACTCACCGGAATCGGGATGCCGCATGATGGGGCGAGTGCACAGTCCAGATCGCCCCGGCGCGGGCACCGACAGCGGTGTCGGCCCTCTTGAGGACCGTCCCGGCGGGCCCGGCGGGCCGAGTGGGGCCGCCGAGCCCCCAGCAGACCTCACGGCGGCCGTCCGGGCGGCCAAGGGCGGCGACGAGGAGGCCTTCCGGCAGCTGTTCCGCGCCGTCCAGCCCGGCCTCCTGCGCTACCTGCGGGCACTCGTCGGCGGCCGGCCCGCGGACACCCAGGACGCCGAGGACATCGCCTCCGAGACCTGGCTGCAGATCGCCCGCGACCTGCACACCTTCACCGGCGACGCGGACGGGTTCCGCGGCTGGGCCGCCACCGTCGCCCGCAACCGCGCCCTCGACCACCTGCGCAGCAGGCGCCGCCGCCCGGTCGCCGACCTGCCGCTGGAGTACCTCGCCGAACTCGCCGCCGGCGACGACACGGCGGGCAGTGCCCTCGCCACCGAGGGCACCGCCGACGCACTCGCACTGATCTCCCGGCTGCCGCGCGACCAGGCCGAGGCCGTCCTGCTGCGCGTCGTCATGCAACTGGACGCCGAGAGCGCCGCCCGGGTGCTCGGCAAACGCGCCGGCGCCGTCCGGATGGCCTCGCACCGGGGCCTGCGCGCCCTGGCCCGGCTGCTGGACCAGGAGGGTGGGGCCGGGGCCGGAATACCCCGCAGAGAACTCCTGAGAAGAATTCCTCCGCAGGGTGTGACAGAACCGCGGATCGCGACGCTGAAGGACATGAGATGAGCACCGACCGATCCCGCCGGATCGACCACGACACCGCCGAGCAGCTGCTCGGCGCTGCGGTGGCCGGCTCGCCGGGCGGTCAGGCCTCCCCCACCGGGCAGGACGAGGGCACCGGGCACGACGCCCTCGCCCGACTCCTCGCCGCCGCGGCCGCCCCGGCCGCAGTCGGCGAACTCCCCGGTGAGGCGGCGGCCCTGGCCGCGTTCCGGGCGGCTGCCCGTCCCGCCGCTGTTCCCGACCCTGCCCCTGCTCCCGCCGCACCGATCCGGAGACGACCGATGGCGACCGCCGCGCCGGCCAAGGCCTTCAGCGTGAAGGCTGCCGTTGTCGCGCTCCTGGCCAGCGCGCTCGGCGGGGTCGCCGTCGCGGCCGGTACCGGCAACCTGCCGTCGGCGCTCGGCGGCGGGCCCGATCCGGCCGGCCGGGCCGCCGCCCCGGTGGTCCCGGTCCCGGCGACCTCACCGGCCGCCGCCGAGCCGTCCGACCCGGTCACCGCGTCCGCCGCACCCACCGCCGCCCGTCCCGCCGCACCCTCGGCCCGGCCGTCGGCCCGGCCCTCGGGCCGCCCGGGCACCGGCAGTCCGTCGGCACCCGGCGGTGCCCGCGCCCAGGGCGGCGGCGAGGAGGACGAGGCGACCGGCGGCCCCGCCGACATCTCCGCGGTGCTCGTCCTCTGCCAGGACCTGGCCGACTCCGAGGACGTCGCCGCGGCCCTGCGCGCCCTGGCCGCCGAGCCGCGCTACGCCCCGCTGCTCAAGCTGGTCGGCACGCCGGAGAAGGTGAAGGGCTACTGCACGGCGGCCCTCGCCGGTGCGGCCGGCCCGGCCCGCCGGAACGGCGCCCCCGACCCCACCACCACGGCCGGTACCGGGGCGCAGCTCCCGGCCCCGGCCCCGACCGCCGGGCCGGGGGACCAGCCCGGACGGTCCGCCTCCGCCTCCGCCAGGAGGTAACCCCGATCCCCGGACGGGCGGTGGGTGAATCCCCCCGGACCCACCGCCTGTCCGGCCCCCTCGCAACACCCGCGCCACGGCCCGCCGGCTCCCGGGCCGCCCCCGCGGGCGCCTGCCTCCCGGCGGCGGACGGCTATCGTGCACAGGTGCGCGAGGCGACCAGGAGCCCTGGGCGCGAACTGTGAGGGGAGCGGTTCCAGGTGATCGGACGTGCGCTGAACGGGCGTTACGAGCTGGTGGAGATACTCGGCGTCGGCGGCATGGCCACCGTCTGGCGCGGGCTCGACCGGGTGCTGGGCCGTCAGGTGGCCGTCAAGGTGCTCAACGGCGGCCTCGCGGACGATCCCCGCTTCGCCGAACGGTTCGGCCGGGAGGCCCAGCACGCGGCGATGCTGGTGCACCCGCGGATCGCGATGGTCTTCGACTCGGGTGTCGACCAGGGCTCCCCGTACATCGTCATGGAGCTCGTCCAGGGCCGGTCGCTGAGCAGCCTGCTGGCAGAGCAGCCGGGGCTGCCGGTCGAGCGCGCGGTGGGCATCGGCGCGGCGGTCTGCGAGGCGCTGGAGGTGGCGCACGCGGCCGGTCTGGTGCACCGGGACATCAAGCCCGGCAACATCATGATCACGTACGACGGCGGGGTGAAGGTCGTCGACTTCGGCATCGCCCGGGCCGGATCCTCCGGCAGCGGGCTGACCCAGGCCGCCACCGTCCTCGGCACCGCCGCCTACCTCTCGCCCGAGCAGGCCACCGCCGCCGAGGTGGACGGCCGCTCCGACCTCTACGCGGTCGGCTGCGTGATGACGGAGATGCTCACCGGCGAGCCCCCGTTCACGGCCGACGCACCCGTGGCCATCGCCTTCAAGCACGTCACCGAACCGGCCCCGGCGCCCTCCGCCCGCCGCCCCGGCCTGCCGCCCGCGCTGGACGCGGTGGTGCTGCGGCTGCTCGCCAAGAATCCCGCCGACCGCCCGTACGACGCCGCCACCGCCCGCGCCGAACTCCTCGCCACCGTCCCCGCCGCGGGCGGCGACCGGACGACGGAACTGCTCGCCACCGCGCCGCCCGCCCAGGGCTTCCCGGCCCCGGACTTTCCGGCCCCGGACTTCCAGGCTCCGCACGGCTTCGCGCAGGAGCAGCACACCACCCTCCTGCCGCCCGTCCCCGCCGCTGCCGGGTACCCAGCGGCCGGGCCCGCCACCACGCTGATGCCGCCCGTCCCCGCCGCCGCCCAGACCGGCCACCGTCCGGGAGCCGCCCGGCCCGGCCGTCGCCGACGGCCGCTGCTGCTCGGGGCGCTGGGCGTGGCCGGACTGGCCGGGGTGGCGACACTCGCCGTCGTCGCCCTCGACGACGGGCCGTCGGCCGCCTCCCCGCCGCACGTCACGGGGAAGGCCTCCGCGAGCGCGAGCGCCGGCGTCTCGCCGTCCGCCGCCAGACCGGCACCCACCGCCACGGCTTCGCCCTCGCCCTCACCGACGCCCACCCGCGTCCAGGGGTCGGCCGCCGGGATCGCGGCCCTCCGCCAGATGGTGGCGCAGGCCCAGCTGCCCAAGGAGCGCGACCGGCAGAACGCCCTCCTGAAATCCCTGGACGACGCCTCCCAGGCGCTGGCCGGCCACCAGGAGTCCGACGCCGAGCAGGAGTTGAAGAACGCCCAGAAGATCGTCCGGGACCTCGCCAAGAAGCACGCCATCGACGCCGCCACCACCCTGAACTGGCAGGGCCGGCTGACCGTGCTGGTCAACGCCGTCCACCTCCAGGCGGCTGCCGCGGACGACGGGGACAGCTGAGCCCGTCAGCCGTCCCCGTCCGGGCCCTCGGAGGCGCGCCTGCCGCTCTCCACCCTGCTGCCGACCCGGCTGCGCACCCGGGAGCTGACGGTGCCCGCGGCGGTGGCCAGGAAGACGAAGTTGTAGAAGATCTGGACCGTCACCAGCAGCCGGGCCGTCTGACTGGTCGGTGCGATGTCCCCGTACCCGACGGTCGCCATCGTGACCACCGTGAAGTACAGCGCGTCCAGCCGGGTGTGCAGGCCGCTGAACTCGTGGTCCAGCGCGAAGTAGGTCGCGGAGAAGACCACCATCGAGAGCTCGATCAGGAACACCAGACCCACACCCGGCCGGCCGCCGGTCTGCGTCAGCATCTGCCACATCTTGCGCAGCAGCAGCCCGGCCAGCGCGGTGATGGCCGTCCCGAACATGATCCAGCTGAACACCGGCCGGTCGGGGCCGAAGGCGTCCAGCGGCAGGGTGAAGTAGGCGACCAGCAGCAGGACCAGGCCGCCGATCAGGAGGCCCCAGCTGCGGAGCGCGGCAGGGTTCCGCAGCTTCACGAGGCACCTTCCTGCTGCTGACGGGGGAGGGGCGGGGCGGGCCCGGCCACGGGCACGTCGCCCTCCAGCCTGCTGCCGCCCGCGCGCCGCCGCGCGGAGGGCTGCTCCGTTCGGGGCCGCCCGGCGCGTGGGCGGTGTCACCTGAACGGCCCTGTCACCTGAACGGCCCTGTCGCGTTGCCGCCGGACGGGTGCCCGGCAAGCGTGTGGGCTGGGCGGTGCCGCCCTCGGCCACGGGATCGTCCGCGGCCGGCCGAAGGTGACGAGCGACAGGAGCGGCCCCCATGGCCTACACCCCCAAGCCCGCGACGCCCGCGACGAGCACGGCCAACCGCGAGGCGGTCGCCCGGTACGACATGGACGACCGGCAGGACTTCACCGACGCCGAGCGCGGCTTCATAGCCCCGTTCCCGGACAAGCTGTACGCGGCGGACGGCCGGGTCATCTTCGACCAGGCCCGCTACGACTACATCGGCGACGACGTCCCGGCCCCGGACACCGTGCACCCGAGCCTGTGGCGGCAGTCCCAGCTGATCCGCAAGGGTGGCCTCTACAAGGTCGTCGACGGCGTCCACCAGGTCCGCAACAACGACATCGCCAACCTCACCGTCGTCGAGGGCGACACCGGCCTGGTGATCGTCGACTGCACGGCCTCGGTCGAGGCCGCGACCCAGGGCATGGCCATGATCCGCGAGCACGTCAGCGACAAGCCGGTCGCCGCCGTGATCTACACCCACACCCACATCGACCACTACGGCGGCGTCAAGGGCATCGTCAGCGCCGAGGACGTGGCCTCGGGGAGGGTGCCGATCATCGCCCCCGGCACCATCGCCTCCTTCGACAAGCACGCCATCGGCGAGAACGTCATCGCCGGCAACGCCATGTCGCGCCGTGCCGGGTACGCCTTCAACAGCCTCCTCGACCAGAACGCCACCGGCTGCGTCACCTGCGGCATCGGCATCGGTACCGTCCCCGGGGTCACGGTCTCGTACATCTCGCCGACCGACCCGGTCACCGAGACCGGCACCAGACGGGACCTCGGCGGGCTGGAGTTCGAGTTCCTCTACGCCCCGGACACCGAGGCCCCGGAGGAGATGCACATCTGGATCCCCCAACTCGGCGCGCTGACCTGCGCCGAGAACGCCAACCACTCCCTGCACAACATCCAGACCCTGCGCGGCGCCCGCACCCGCGACGCCCGCAACTTCGCCCGCTACCTGGACGAGACCCTGCAGCGGTGGGGCGACGACGTCCAGGTGCACTACGGCCCGCACACCTGGCCGGTCTGGGAGAACACCGCCGTCACCTCCTTCCTGGAGTCCCAGCGCGACACCTACAAGTACATCCACGACCAGGCCCTGCGGCTGGCCAACAAGGGCTGGACGCCGCTGGAGGCCGCCGAGGTGATCGAGCTGCCCGAGGAGCTCGGCCGCAAGTGGTTCAATCGCGGCTACCACGGCACGCTCCACCACGACGTGCGCGCCGTGTTCACCAAGGAACTCGGGATGTGGGACGGCGACCCGGTCTCCCTGCACCCGCACCCGCCGGTCGAGACCGCCGAGCGGTTCGTGGCCCTGATCGGGGCGGAGCAGATCATGGCCGAGGGCCGGCGCGCGATCGAAGCCGCCGACTACCGCTGGGCCGTGCAGATCCTGCACACCCTGGTCTTCGCCCAGCCCGGCCACCAGGCGGCCCGCGACCTCCAGGCCGACGCCTACGAGCAGATGGGCTACCAGGCCGAGGGCCCGCAGTGGCGCGGCATCCTGCTGACCGCCGCCCGCGAACTGCGCGAGGGTGTCCAGCCCGCCTCGTTCGCCACCGCCAGCCCCGACACGATCCTCGCGATGCCGATCGACATCCTCTTCGACTTCGCCGCCGTGCACCTGATCGGCGACAGGGCGGCGACGGCGGAGCTGCGCATCGACTTCCACTTCACCGACCTCGACGAGACCTGGACGATGTGGATCGCCCGCGGCGTGCTCAACGCCCGGCGCGGGGCGTCGCCGGACACCCTGCTCACCGTCTCCGGCCCCAAGGCCGCCCTGGTCGGTGTGCTGCTCAAGCCCGCCGGTGCGGCGGCGCTCGCCGCGTCCGGCGCGATCACCCTGGACGGGGACGACCTGGTGCTGCAGACGCTGGCCGGTCTGCTGGACGACTTCGACCCCGACTTCGGCATCGTCACGCCCTGAGGGGCGGCGGGGCCGTCAGTTATGAGTCGGCTGCGGCGAAGGCCCTGGCGGAGGCGTTCTCCTGGGCGAGCCGGCGCAGGGCGGTGATCAGCGCGTCGCCGAGGACGGTGCCCAGGACGGCGCCCTCGACCAGGCTGTCCGGGTCGGGCCGCCGGCCGACGGCGGCGACCTCGGCGACGGCCAGCCGCTCCGCGGCGGCGGCGTAGTCGTCGAGCAGCACGAGCAGGTCGGCCTGCCCCAGGTCGTGGTAGGTGAGGACGATCCGGGCGAGCGACTCCCGGGCCGGACTGCCGGGCTCGACCTGCCAGCCGCGGTCGGCGATCAGCCGGTCGGCGAGCTGCTGTGCCTCCCGCAGGTCGGCGGAGCCGTCGTCGGCGGGGACGGGCGGGGTGAGGGCCTGCTGGGCGATGCCCAGCACCTCGTGCAGGGAGCTGTCCGGCGCGTCGACGGAGTCGAGCACCGTCCGGGTGGCGGCGATGGAGAGCTTGCCGACGTCGAGCAGGGCGCGGACGAGCTTGAGCCGGCGGACGTGGCCGTCGCCGTACTGGGCCTGGTTGGGGCTGGTCAGCTCGCCGGGGTGGAGCAGCCCCTCGCGCAGGTAGTACTTGATCGTCGGCACCGGGACGCCCGTCCGGGTGCTCAGCGCTCCGATGCGCATCGGCTCTCCTCCTGCTCCGGCCCTGTCCCGGTCCCGCCTCGGCGGATTATGGATAGCTTACATCTCCACTCCGCTCCGACGGCCGGGCAGCGGCGGGCGGGGGGCGGGCCGTTGCTCCCGCCCCAGCCCGCCCCAGCCCGCCGCAGGGTCAGCCCAGGACGGCCGGCAGCGTCAGGTGGCCGTTGGAGATGAAGGACTCCACCGGGCGCAGCCCCTCGGCCGGTTCGGCCAGCGCGAGGCCCGGGAAGCGGTCGAACAGCTTCGGCAGGGCGATCTCCGCCTCCATCCGGGCCAGCGGCGCGCCCAGGCAGAAGTGCGCGCCGTGGCCGAACGCCAGGTGCTCCTTGTTCGTCCGGGTCACGTCGAAGACGTCCGCGTCCGCCCCGTGCACCGCCCGGTCGCGCCCGGCGGCGGCGTACGCGGCGAGGATCGCCTCGCCCTTGCGGATCAGCACGTCGCCGGCCTGGATGTCCTCGACCGCATAGCGCAGCGGCAGGCTGGCCACGGGCGAGCGCAGCCGCAGCACCTCCTCGATCACGTCGTTCCAGGAGGCGCGGCCCGCTCGGACGTGCGCCAGCTGCTCCGGGTGCGTCAGCAGCAGGTGGATGGCGTTGTCGAGCAGGTTGACGGTGGTCTCGTGGCCCGCGCTCAGCACCAGCAGCAGGGTGTCCACCAGCTCGCTCTCACTGAGCCTGGCGGCGCCCGACTCACCCTCGGCGGCCTCCGCCTCCGCGTCCTCGTCGCGGACCGAGAGCAGCACGCTGGTCAGGTCGTCCCCCGGCTCCTTGCGCTTGAGGGCGACGAGCTCGGTCAGGATGCCGTACACGGCGACGACGTTGGCCTGCGCCTCCTCGGGCGTCGCGTTGGTGTTGAAGATGCCGTCCACGCAGGCCCGCAGGGCCGGGTGGGTCTCCTCCGGCACGCCGAACAGCTCGCAGATCACCTGGATCGGCACCGGGTACGCGTACCCCTCGCGCAGGTCGACCTGCTGCCCGGCGGGGACGGCGGCCAGCCCGTCGATCAGGTCGGCGGTGATCTGCTCGATCCGCGGCCGGAGCGCCTCGGTGCGGCGCGCGGTGAAGGCACTGGCGACGAGCCTGCGCAGCCGCCGGTGCTCCGTGCCGTACGCGGTGAACATGTTCTCCACGGCGACCCAGAGGTTCAGCGACCAGTCCTCCGGGATCTCACCGTTGATGAACGCCGTCCAGTGCTGTCGGGCGCTCTTGGAGACCCGCGGGTCGGTGAGCAGCTGCTTCAGCAGCTCCTGGCTGCCTACCGACCACGCAACCACGCCGCCAGGGAGCTCAACCTGCGCCACCGGCCCGTCCCGGTGGATGAGTTCGGCCTCCCCGTGGATGTCGCTGCCGGTCGGGTCGAGGGCGTAGGGGCAGGAAGCGGCGGAAGCGGCTGAAGGGGCTGCCATGTGGTCTCTCCTGTGTTCTCGGCTGGACGTCCGGGTGCGGCGCTGTGCGGTACGGCGCTGTGCTGTGCGGCGATGCCAGAAGCAGCGGTGCCTGGAGCTGCGGTACGGGTGTCGGCGGGCGCGGGTGCCGTTTCGGCGGCCACCGCGACAGGGGGGAAGCGGACGGGCAGGGCAGCCAGTGCCCGGTGGAACGGGCCGGGGCGCCAGGGCAGTTCCTCGGCCGGCACGGACAGTTCGAGATCCGGCAGGCGGTCCAGCAGCTTCTCGACGGCGACGGTCGCGATCAGCCGGGCCGGGCTCTGCGCGGGGCAGGCGTGCGGGCCCGCGCTCCAGGCCAGGTGGGCGCGGTTGCCGGTGCGGTGCTCGGCGGTCAGCGCCGGGTCGGTGTTGGCGGCCGAGAAGCTGATCACCACCGGGTCGCCCTCCGGCAGCCGTACGCCCGCGAGTTCGACGTCCCGGACGGGGAAGTGCACCGCGTAGTTGGCCATCGGCGGGTCCGTCCAGAGCACCTCGTCGAGGGCGTCGTCGACCGGCAGGGTGCCGCCGGCCAGGCTGCCCGCGAACCGGTCGTCGGACAGCAGCAGCCGCAACGCGTTGGTGATCAGGTTGAGTTGGGGCTCGGTGCCGGCGCCCATCAGCAGCACGAGCTGGTGCAGCATCTCCTCGTCGGTCAGCCGGGCCGGGTGGGCCATCAGCCAGGAGGTGATGTCGGCCCCGGGCCGGGTGCGCTTGAGGGCGACCAGCTCCAGCATGCAGGCGGTGAGCTCCTGGTTGGCCCGCTCGGCGTCGACCCCGTCGAAGATCCCGGACATCCCGGCGACCAGCCGGTTGCCGAACTCGGCCGGGGAGCCGAAGAGTTCGTTGAAGACCAGGAGCGGCAGCGTGCGCGCGTAGTCGGCGACCAGGTCGGCCTCGCCGAGCCCGGCGAACCGGTCGATCAGCAGGTCGGCACTGCGCTCGACGTACCCGCGCAGGGCGACCGGGTCCACCTGATCCAGGCTGTCGTTGATGGCGCTGCGCAGCCGGGCGTGCTCGGCGCCGTCCGTGAGCAGGGCGTTCGGCCGGGGCGCCATCATCGGCAGCGCCGGGCTGTCCGGGGCGATCGCGCCGTTGTTGAGGTCCCTCCACCGCCGCGCGTCCTTGGAGAAGGTCTCCGGGGTCCGCAGCACGTCCAGCGCGGCGGCGTACGAGGTGACCAGGGTCGCCCGCACCCCCGGGTACAGCTCGACCGGGGCGGCGGCGCCGTACTGCCGCAGGTGTTCGTAGACCGCGTTCGGGTCGGTGGCGAACTCCTTGTCGTACAGGGGGAATCCGTAGGCGGGCGGAGTGCCGTCGCCGGCGTGCGCCGGGCAGCCCGGGGGAGGGGCGGGGTGGGTCACGCTGGCTCCAGTTCGGTGGGGTCCTCGACGCGGTCGTGGAGGTACTCGACGAGCGTGACCAGGGCGCGGGTCGCCGATGCGGCGTTCCGGGCGTCGCAGCTGACCAGCGGCGTGTCCGGCAGCAGGTCGAGTGCCTCGCGCAGCTCGTCCTCGGCGAACTCCGGTGCGCCGTCGAAGCGGTTGACGGCGACGGCGTACGGCAGGTCGTGCTCCTCCAGCAGGTCCATCACGGCGAAGGACTGCTCCAGCCGGCGGGTGTCGGTCAGCACGAGGGCGCCGAGCGCGCCGTACGCCATGTCCCGCCAGAGCGGGGTGAAGCGCTGCTGCCCGGGGGCGCCGAACAGGTAGAGCACCATGCTGTCGCTGAGGGTGAGCCGGCCGAAGTCCAGGGCCACGGTGGTGGTGTCCTTGCCGTGCACTCCCGCCAGATCGTCGACCAGGGCGCCGGCCTGGGTCATCCGCTCCTCGGTGCGCAGCGGCGGGATCTCGGAGAGGGTGCCGACGAAGGTGGTCTTGCCGACCGCGAAGTGGCCGACGACCAGGAGTTTGACTGCCGTGCGCACGGTCGGTGCGAGGTAGATGTCAGAGGCGGGCCCGGAGGCCATGCAGTACCTCCCGCAGGAGCTGGGATTCGGGGAGCGGGGTGCGCGGTACGGCAGCCCGGGTGATGATGTGGCCGCTGTCGACGAGGTCGCCGAGCAGCACTTTGGTGACGCTGACCGGCAGGTGCAGGTGGCCGGCCACCTCGGCGACCGAGAGGGCGCCGGCCAGGCAGAGTCCGACGATCCGGCGCGGCTCGGGGCCGAGGCCGGCGAGCGGCCGGTCCGGCATCGCGCTGACCAGGGTGATCAGGTCGAAGGTGTTGCGGCTGGGGTGCGACCGGCCGTCGGTCACCACGTACGGCCGGACCAGCCCCTGGCCGCGCCGGGGTGTGCTCATGCCCGGCTGCCGACGTCGGTGCGCGGGGGGCTGGTGAGTTCCTTGCCGAGGCGGTCGACCAGCTTCTGCATCCGGTAGCTGACGGCCTCCATGTCGACGGCCTCGCTCGCGGACACCGCGAGGTAGGCGCCCGGTCCGGCCGCGACCAGGAAGACGTAGCCGTCGGCGAACTCGATCAGGGTCTGCCGCCAGGGGGTTCCCTCGCGGCCCGCGAAGCCGGAGGTCGAGCGGCTGATCGACTGGAGCCCGGAGAGGGCGGCGGCCTGGCGGTCGGCCTCGTCGCGGGAGATGCCGCGGGAGTGCGCGCGCAGGATGCCGTCGGCGGACAGCAGGATGGCGTGGCGGGCTTCGGGCACCAGCAGGACGTCGTCGAGCATCCACCCGAGTTCGTTGTTCAGGTGGCTGTTGAGGGGGCTGTTCATGCCTGGTCGGTCCCTTCGGGGTCGTGGGTGGCCGCGCGGCCCGCCCGGGTGCCGCGGGCGAAGGCGCCCATCCGGCGTGCGATGTCTTCGGCGGAGCGCCCCCACGCGGCCTCCCAGTCGGCCTCGGCCCCGAGCTGGTCGCCCGCCGGCCCGGCCGGCACCGGGGCCGACCGCTCTGCCGCGTCCGGCCGGTCGTCGGCGCCCGCGCTGCGCCGGCGGCGCTTGGGGAGGCCGCCGGCGGTGTGCTGCAGCGGCCCCGGCGTGGAGGCGACGGCGGAGCCGGGCGCGGGCGCCGCAGGACCGGGCACGTGCGCGGGCGCGGGCGCGTGGGCCGCAGCCGGTTCGGCCTCCGGTTCGGGCTGGGTGAGCAGCGCGCTCGGCAGGAACAGCACGGCGCGCACCCCGCCGTACGGCGAGCGGGTGTCGACGGAGACGCTGAAGCCGTAGCGGGCGGCGAGCACGCCGATCACGGCGAACCCGAACTGCGGCGGGTCGCCGAGCCGGGTGACGTCCACTTCCTGTTCGCCGGAGAGCAGTTGGCCGGCCCGCTGGACCTCGCGGGCGTCCATGCCGACCCCGGCGTCGTCGATCACGATGCAGGCGCCGTTGTGGGCCGTCTGCAGGTTGACCTCGACGCTGGTGTTGGGCTGCGAGTGCCGGGCCGCGTTGTCGAGCAGTTCGGCGACGGCGAGGACGACCGGCTCCACCGCCCGGCTGACGACGGCGAGTTCGAGCTGGGTGCGGATCTGGACCCGGCGGTAGTCGCGGACCCGGGACTTCGCGCCGCGCACCACGTCGGAGAGCGGGGAGACCCGGCGCTGGCGGCCCGGCCAGGAGCCGCACAGCACGGCGATGGCCTGCGCACGGCGCCCGAACTGGGAGTTGGCGTGGTCGATCTCCAGCAGGTCGCGCAGCACGGCGGGGTCGTCGTGGCGGTCCTGCATGTCGGAGATGGAGAGCTGCTGTTCGTTGGCCAGACCCTGGAGGGCGCGGACGGCGCCCTTGAGGGCGGCCTTCGCGGACTGGTCGGCCCGGCCCCTGGCCCGTCCGGCGGCGGTCGTGCACTGGTCGAGCACGCTCTGCAGGTGCTGGGCGAAGTCCGTTCCGGCCAGTCGCTGGTCGCCGGGAACGGTGGCGCCGTGCGGTCCGCCCCGGGCTCCGTGCTGTCCGGCGGCGACCGCCGGGAGGTGCACGGTGGCCAGCAGCCGGGCTTCCTCGTCCCGGGCGCGGACGGCGCCTTCCAGGCGGTCGACCCGCTCGCCGAGGGCGCGTGCCCGCCGCCGCTGTTTGAGCAGGAGGACGACGGCGAGGACGGCACCGGCGGCCAGGAACAACGAGGCCGCGTCCGGTATGTGTGGGGTCATCAGATCCTCGTGGCGGGAGATCGTCCGCCGGTGGGTGACAGGCCTCGGACATCCTAGACGGACCGACCACGCATTGTCAGAGGATCATCTCGTATGGTGATCTGATGAACATTTCGGTAATGAATCGTCAGGCAGCTTTGTGCGCAAAGGAGTCGTCGTCCGGAGTCGCCCGGTTCGTCCAGGACTTCGAGGATGCCGAGGGCCGCCGCCACCGCCACGGCCAGCCAGATCGCCACCACCGCCGTCGGGTAGCTCCACAGCAGGAAGACCAGCACGGCCGCCCCGACCACCGCCCAGCCGAGCCAGGCCTTCCAGCGGTGGACGAACCGTCCGACCGGGCCCAGCCGCAGCCCGGTCCGCTCCAAGGTGCTCCGCACGGCGCCGAAGCCGGCCTGCCACACGCCCCGGACCAGGGTGGCCGCGCGCCCCGTGCCGCTCAGCCAGGCACCGGTCGCGATCAGCAGGCCCAGCACGACCACCGTCCGGACGGCCGCGCGCAGGAAGTGCACCAGCGCGTCGTACACCGCCGAGGCCGCGGCCTGGTCGACTCCCGAGGGCAGCCGGTCGAGGTAGACGGCCCGGAAGACGCTCAGCCCCGTACCCAACAGCAGGGCGCCGGCCGCCATCCCCAGCGCGGCGGTCACCGCCGCCCGCCGCCGCCGGCCGGCCGCCAGCACCCCGCCCACCGCGCACAGCACCGCGGCGACGGCCGGCCAGCCGCCGGCCAGCTCCAGCGCCCGCAGGCCCGTCCGGACCCTGCCGATGCTGTCGGACTCGACCAGCGTGAAGTCGGTGTGCACCTCGGGGATCTTCGAGGCGAACGGCAGCCCCTGGGCCACCAGGCGGGTCTTCACCTGGGCGATGACCGGAGCGAGGTCCAGGGTGACGGTGTCGTTCTTCACCTGGACGGCCCCACCGCCTTCGCCGGTGATCATCCGTTGGACGGCCGCGTGCGCCGACCGGTTGACCTCGATCCAGGCGGCGGAGAACGTGTCACTGGCCACCGCACTCTCCACCTGGGAGCGGACGAAGCCGGTCAACCCGCTGTTGATCGCGCCGCCGACCTGCCCGATCAGGGCGTCCAGCAGCGGGCGGTCCCCCGGGGCGATGTTGCTGATCAGGGCGTCCACCGGCAGGTTGGACATGATCTCGTCCGTCACCCGGTTGGTCACGGCGGCCTGTACGGCCGGGTCCTGGGCGAGCGGCCCCACCGTGGCGAGGTAGCGGTCGGTGTCGGCGACCTGCGACTTCGCCCAGAGGCCGACGATCCCCACCGGCGTCAGGAGGCAGGCCAGCAGCACGAGCAGTACGGCGAGGAGCGACCGGGCGCGGTGCCGGCGCGGCGCCCCGACCGCCTCGTGGTCCTCCAGGGCGGTGAGCCGTCGGCGCAGCTCGGCGAGGTCGGGCTCGGGCTCGGGCTCGGGCGGTCCGGCGGGGGCGGGCCCGTCCTGCGGCGGAACGCTGCTCGGCATCCGTACCTCCGGTCGCGGCCCCGCACGGCGGCAGGGCGGTGCATACCAGGAGATAACGGATCAATCCGTCCAGCCACCCGAGTGGCGGCGCCGAGCGGTGACGCAGCGGAGCCCGCGGCCCGTCAGATGAC